>NZ_LVCU01000554.1:0-3340 GCF_001647185.1 Rhodococcus sp. EPR-147 | reverse complement strand
ACCGCTACGGTGGCGGATGACGCCGCCGACACGGAGGCAGTGCTCGACCACCTCGGCATCGGCGAATTTCTCACGATCGGCTGGTCAGGTGGGGGACCGCGTGCATTGGCCTGTGCAGCACTGCTGCCCGGTCGGTGCCTCGCTGCCGCCTGCTGCGTCGGGATCGCTCCGGCCGCCGACTACGACGGCGACATTCGCGACGGAATGGCCGAGGAGAACATCGACGAGTACACGGCCGTGTTCGCCGGCGTCGAAGCCTTGGAGTCGTTTCTCGATATCCGAAAAGGATTCTTCGGTGTCACCCCGGACCAGGTAGCGGCAGGATTGGGAGCGTTGGCTCCACCGGTCGACCGCGCCGCGCTGACCGAGGAACTCACCGAGTACCTCGCCGCGTCGGTCAACGCGGCCGGCCGTCAAGGCATCGTGGGCTGGCGTGACGACGACCTGACCCACACGCGCCCATGGGGATTCGACCTGAGCGAGATCAGCACACCGGTGTCGATATGGCAGGGCAGTCTTGACACGATGGTTCCGTTCGCCCACGCTCGTTGGTTGGCGGCCAACGTCGCAGGAGCGCAGGCCCACCTGATCGAAGGAGAGGGACATATCTCCCTGATGAGCCGGGTCAACGACATTCTGGACGATCTCCGCCGACTGGGCGGGGTGTTCCCGAAAGGTTAGGCGTGTTGCGCCGTCGCAGCATTCGCGGCGATGGTGCGCAGCATCTTTCTGCTCATGACGAATCCGATGGGCTCGACGAAGTAGCGTCCGAAGACCAAGCGGCTCTTCAATGTTGCAGCGTGCGAATACCGTCCCCGCTCGATCAGTCGAGTTCTTCCACCGGGCAGGGCGCGCAGATGAAACGACCAGAGTGCCCGGTCGGCCGAGTCGGGGTCTGCACCCAACAGCACGAAGGCGGTGCCGTCGTCGACCAGTGTCACTGTCAGAGGTGGTGATTGGGGATGCAGGAGCACGGAGTCGCCGACCTCGATAGTCTGGAATCGAGGGTCGATTTCCGTCGCCGACGTGATGTTGCAGCCGACCATGTTCTCCAGTCCGCGGTAGCTGTAGAAGCCTGCCCGCTGCTGTCCGAGCTGAATCAACCAAGGCCACACGAGATCAGGCGTCGTGTCGACATCGATTGCATGGGTGTACGTCCACGCCGGGTGTGGCACGCTCTCGTCACCAGGCAGTGCTTCGTCTACCTCGGCCGGCGTCGCGCCCCACGTCGTGCGCCACTTGCGCAGAGGAATCGAGGCCAGGACATGGAACGCGATGAGGCCTGCGCCACCGGCAGACTCGGCCAGTTCGTTCATGGTGATTTGTCCCCCTGTTGTGAGATCGATGTCAGGCATCGCGTCGGCGAAGGAGATATGCCGCGAGGGCGAGCAGCAGGACCGTCCACAGCGCTGCGACTCCGAAACCCTGCCAGGGAGTGAGCAAGTCGGAGGGAGCTTGCCGGGGTGAGGCGATCAGACTGCCGGCCTGCGAGGGCAGGTACGCCTGGATGTGCCGTCCCACGGTGCCGGGAATCAGTTGGGTGAGCGGTGCCAGTACGAGAACGAACCCGATCATGCCCGTGATAGCTCCCGCGGTGTGTCGGACGATGGCACCGACGGCGACCGCCATGGCGCCGAGCAGCGAAAGGTACAGGCCGGCACCGATCACCGCTCGCAGCACGCCGGGATCGCTCAGCGACACAGATGCTTTGGAGTCCATGATGGCCGAACCGAGGAAGAATGTGGGGAATGCCGTGATCTCGCCGATGACGAACACGACGGCCATGAACACACCGGTTTTGGCCGCCAACATCGGTATTCGTGAGGGCACCGCCAGCAGACTGGCCCTGATCGTGCCGCTCGAGTATTCGCTCGTGACCACCAGGACGCCGAGTACGCAGACCGCCAACTGGCCGAGCTGGAACCCTGCCCCCAGGATCTGGCGTGCCGGGTCTGTGACGATCTGAAGCTGGGAAACCGGATCGACGTTGTCCCAGTAGGCGACGGTGAACCAGGTGAAGAATCCGGTGAAGCCGATGGTGACGATCACCAGTGCGGCCAGGGACCAGATCGTCGAGCGCAGTGAGATCAGCTTCGTCCACTCCGATGTCACCAGTCCGAGGACATCGTCGCGATGATGTTCTCGCTCGGGGGGCTTGGTTGCGGTGCGCGGTGCGGTGATACTCATGATGTCGCCTGTCCGCGAGAGTGAGTGACGAGGGGGCGGTCGTGTTCGACGTCGTCGAGGTGGGTGAGTGTCATGAACGCTTCTTCCAGCGATGCCTCCTGCGGGGTCAGCTGGTAGATCGCGATGTTCTGCTGTTGGGCGAGCTCCCCGACCCGGTGTGCCGAGAGATCGTGGACGGTGAGTCCGTCGTGGCCGAGTACGTCGGTGGTACCTCCGGCCGCTGCGATCGATGCGGCGAGACTCGTCGAATCGGAGGACGAGACCAGCACCGACGCTCGACTGCTGCGAGCTATCAGCTCTGCGGGAGTGCATTCGGCGATCAGCTTGCCGTGATCGATGACCACGAGATGGTCTGCGGTCTGCGCCATCTCGCCCATCAGATGGCTGGAGACGAAGACGGTTCGTCCCTCTCCCGCCAGGTTCTTCATGAGGTTGCGCATCCAGTAGATGCCGTCCGGGTCCAACCCGTTGATCGGTTCGTCCAGAATGAGCACCGCCGGGTCGCCCAGCAGGGCTGCAGCGATTCCGAGTCGCTTCCGCATGCCGAGCGAGAACGATCCGGTACGTTCGCCGCTGACGCCGCGAAGCCCGACCAGCTCCAGAACATAGATGATTCGGGATGTTGGAATGCGTTGCGTACGAGCCAGATACAGCAGATGCTTGTAGGCCGATCGCCCTGGGTGGACGGCCTCGGAGTCCAGCAGGGTTCCCACGGTGAGCAGCGGCTTGTTCAACTGGGCGTACTCGACGCCGCCGATCAGTGCAGTGCCGGCGTCGGGACGATCCAATCCGACGATCAACCGCATCGTGGTGGACTTACCGGACCCGTTCGGTCCGAGAAATCCTGTGACAGTGCCGGGTTCGACAACGAACGACAAGTCGTCGATGACGAGCTTGTCGCCGTAGCTCTTGCTCAGCGCGCGTACTTCGATCGGATAAGGCATGGTGTTCGTTCCCCTGTGGCGGCGAGTCGTTCGGAGTGAGCAGACGTGCGCTCAGGCGGCGGGACGGTGTTCGTCGATGCGGTGGACCTCGATGGTGCAGTCGTCCAGCACTGCGGCGATCGCAGCGACTGCGACGAGGACGGGTGCGACGATCGCGACCGCGACACCTGCAGTCACGGGTATCTCGATGATGGTGTGCCCCTGATCGT
>NZ_LVCU01000553.1:0-1433 GCF_001647185.1 Rhodococcus sp. EPR-147 | reverse complement strand
TGGTCGAGGCGTTCTCGTCGACCGGAACGATCGGCTCGGATCGAAATTCCGAGGGAGCGAACACCGGAGCGACCGCAGGGATCGCCTCGGAGAACGCGAGGGACGGAGCGGGCGCGACGACCGGGATGGCGTCGGTGTCGAGGGACTCCGTGCCGTCGTTTCGGGTGACGACCGGCGCGGCGCCGGTCACCATGGAGTTGCCGTCGACATCCTCGACCTCGGCCAGCAGCAGGGCACCGCGGGTGGCAGCGAGCGGCTCGACGAGCACCGGGCCCGACGAGCGTTCGGTGATGTCGGTTGCCACCAACGGAAGTGCGGCGCTGCCGCCGGCGAGTATCACCGCGCCCGTCCCCGGCACGTCGAGCCGGCGGAGCAACGGCGCGACGAGGTCTGCGAACTCGGCTCGGGTCACCGTCGTGGACTGCGAGACACCGGGGAGTTCGACCGAGATCGTGGCGACGTCGGCCGTGCTCAAGGTTTGCTTGGCGGCCTCGCACGAGGCGACGACGCCGGCAAGGGCTGCCAGGACGGCCGCGTCGGACAGGTCGATGTGCTCGCGATCGGTCACCACGTGATCGAAGAGAGCGTCGGTGAACGCGTCTCCGCCGACGTCGGTGGTGCGGACCGTCCCACCTCCGGGGAAGGTGGAGATGTCGGTGCCGGTGGCCCCCATGTCGACCACGGTGACCGCTGCGCCCGGGCTCGGCTGCGCGAACGCGCTGGCGGCTTTCGCGTCGGGAACCAGGGCGACATCGGTGAGGCCGGTGTGATCGAGGGCGTCACGAAGCAGTGCGACGGCGGCGCGGGTCCACCGTGTCGGGTACGTCATCGTCGTGACGGCCATGTCGCTGGTTACGCCGGCCTTCGTGGACACCATCGTGACGAGGCAGTTGGCGGCGTTGGCCATCAAGTCCTCGGCGCGGTAGGCGTCGGCGTCGGGCTCGAGATTTTCCTGCTGACCGACCAGATCGACGAACCGAGTGAACGGTGCCGTCTCGGCAGGTTCACCGAGGTGGGCGCGGCCGTCCTCGTCGAATCTCAGACTCGTCGGCAGGACGACGATCGTCGGTTCGTCCTCGGCCGATGCGCGATAGGCCGCGACGGACCTGGTGTTGCCCACGGTTATTCCGAGATGGCCGGCATCGCTCATGGGGTCTCCGCCGATCGGTCGTTCGGTGCGATCTGTTCGGTTAAGGACTGCCCGTCGTCCGGGTCGGTGTCGGGGGTCTCAGGGGTGTCGGGGGTCTCGTCGGTTGGTTCGTCCGGAAGTTCCGGTCGGACCGGTTCGACGGCGATGGGAGGCTTCTCGCGGTCGTCGTCCTCGGGTGCCTCGAACGCCGGGCGCGTCTCGATCTCGATCCCGGGTTCGGTCTCGGTCGGTTCGCTCCGCGGGAGGTCGGAGGTTTCGGTGGGGGTCGTCTCTTCCGTGGTGG
>NZ_LVCU01000552.1:0-5979 GCF_001647185.1 Rhodococcus sp. EPR-147 | reverse complement strand
CCGAGATCACCGACGGCGATCGAGGAGACTCCGGCGACGAGTTGTTCCATCACGCCATCACCGAGGCGGCACACTCACCGCTGCTCGCCAGGCTCATGGGGGAAATCGCCGGTCTCATTCGCGAGACCCGCATCGAATCGCTGTCGCAGTCGAACCGTCCACAGGCCTCGCTCGAGCATCATCGACGCATCGCCGAGGCCGTGCGCAATCAGGATCCGGCCGAGGCAGGACGGGCCATGGCCGACCACATCCGACTCGTCTCGGATGTGGCACTGCTGCGTTCGGTCGACAGCTAGAACTCCGGCAGCAGTCCCCGGGGAGCACTACCTGGTTGACATCCGCGGCAACCCCGCGCCATCATTATTGGCACAGCGCCAATAACCCACAGGTGCGCTTCGAGCCAAGGACCCACCATGACTGCACTCGCAGACCGCACCCCCAGCGACCTCACCACCGAGCTCGCCGACGTGCGACAGCTCGCCCGAGGATTCTTCGAGAAGGAAGTCGCGCCCCACCGCGAGGAGTTCGCGGCTGCCGGACGCCCCAGCCGCGAGGTCTACCGCACCGCAGGCAGTCTCGGCCTGCTGGGCATGTCGGTACCCGAGCAGTACGGCGGAGGCGGAGGCGACTTCCGCCACGAGGCGGTGCTGTTCTCCGAGCAGGTGCGCTCCGGCGACTCGTCCATGCAGCTGGGTGTGCACAGCGGCATCGTTCCGCACTACCTCCTGGCCTACGCCTCCGAGGAGAAGAAGCAGCAGTGGCTGCCGAAGCTGTGCTCGGGAGAGTGGATCGGTGCCATCGCCATGACCGAACCGGGCACCGGCTCGGACCTGCAGGGCATCACCACCCGCGCAGTGCGTGACGGGGACGACTACGTGGTGACCGGCGGAAAGACGTTCATCTCCAACGGAGCTCACTGCGATCTGATCATCATCGCCGCCAAGACCGATCCGTCCGCGGGAGCCCGGGGACTGTCACTGCTCGTCGCCGAGGTCTCCGACGACACCGAGGGCTTCCACCGCGGACGCGTGCTGCACAAGATCGGCCAGAAGGGCCAGGACACAGCCGAACTCACCTTCGACGGGCTTCGCATCCCCGCCGCAAATCTCCTGGGCCAAACAGAAGGCCGCGGCTTCGCGCAGTTGATGCAGCAACTCCCCCAGGAACGCCTCATCTGCGGCATCGCCGCCGCCGCGATGATCGATGCCGCCGTCGCACAGACGGTCGAATACACCAAGTCGCGCAACGCTTTCGGTAAGACACTGTTCGATCTGCAGAACACCAAGTTCGAGCTCGCCGAATGCGCCACCATCGGCCGCGTCGTCCGCACCTTCGTCGACGACGCGATGGCACAGCACATCTCGGGCAGCCTCGACGTCACCACCGCAGCGATGGTCAAGTACTGGACCACCGACCGACAGTTCGAGGTGGTCGACCGCTGCCTGCAGCTCTTCGGTGGGTACGGCTACATGGAGGAATACCCCATCGCTCGCATGTTCGTCGACGGCCGCATCGCGCGCATCTACGCCGGTGCCAACGAAGTCATGAAAGACCTCATCTCTCGTTCCCTGTAGTACTCGGCAATCTTGTTGCCCCAGAAAGGCACCCCATGGAGGCATTCCTCTACGACGCGGTTCGCAGCCCACGTGGCCGCGGTAAGAGCTCCGTTTCGCTGTACACCGTCAAACCGGTCGATCTGGCCGCGAACACGTTGTCCACGTTGCTCTCTCGCCACTCGCAGCTCGATCCGGCCCTGATCGACGACGTCGTGCTCGGTGTCGTCACCCCGGTCGGCGACCAGGGCTGCGATATAGCCCGGACGGTCGCGATGGTTGCCGGACTGCCGGACAGTGTCGCCGGCGTTCAGCTCAACCGCTTCTGCGGATCGGGATTGGAGGCCGTCAACACTGCGGCGCAACGCGTTCGGTCCGGTTGGGATCAGCTCATCGTCGCCGGTGGCGTCGAATCGATGTCTCGGGTTCCGCTCGGCGCAGACGGCGGCGCCTGGCCGTGCGACCCGCTGACCAACTACGGCAGCTACTTCGTGCCGCAGGGAGTCAGTGCAGACCTCATCGCGACGATCGAGGGGTTCGACCGCGACGAGGTCGACGCCTTCGCGGTGCGCAGCCAGCAGCGCGCGGCACACGCCTGGTCGATGGGCCACTTCGAGAAGTCGGTCATCCCGGTCTTCGACGCGAACGGCCGGCTGATGCTCGATCACGACGAGATCGTGCGACCCGAGACCACCACGGCCGATCTCGCCACCCTGACACCGTCGTTCGCCCGGATGGGTGCGTTCGCCGGGTTCGATGCCGTCGCGATGCAGAAGTACACCGAGGTCGACCGCATCGATCACGTCCACCACGCCGGGAACTCCTCCGGCATCGTCGACGGCACCGCGATGGTGCTGATCGGTTCCGAAGAAGCCGGGCGCGCAGGCGGATTGACCCCGCGCGGACGCGTCGTGGCCGGTGTCGTCGCCGGATCGGACCCGACGCTGATGCTCACCGGCCCGGTTCCGGCCACCCACAAGGTACTGGCCGCGGCGGGGCTCACGCTCGACGACATCGCGGTGTTCGAGGTCAACGAGGCATTCGCTTCGGTGGTACTCAATTACGCGAAGAAGCTGGACATCGACCACGAACGCATCAACGTCAACGGTGGCGCGATCGCGATGGGCCACCCACTGGGCGCAACGGGCGCGATGCTCACCGGAATGGCCCTCGACGAGCTCGAACGTCGGGGCGAGCGCTACGCACTGATCACACTCTGCATCGGTGCCGGAATGGGCGTCGCCACCATCATCGAGCGCCTGTGACCATCCCGCGAGAGAACAACGACCCGAGGACCTCGATGACCACAGCAACTCTGCGGACCCCCACGATCACCGGCGAGATCGGCAACGACCGCATACTCGTGCTGACGATGGACGACCCCACGCAGTCCACCAACACGATGAACGCCGCGTTCGGCGAGTCACTCGAGCAGACGATCGACTGGCTCGAGGCCAACCTCGATGCGTTCGACGGCATCATCGTCACCTCGGGCAAGGATTCGTTCTTCTCCGGTGGCGATCTGGAATTGCTGCGCGACGCCGGTCCGTCGGACCACGCGGCGATCGCCGACGCCCTCGATTTCACCAAGGACAAATTTCGTCGCCTCGAGAAGCTGGGCAAGCCCGTGGTGGCTGCGCTCGGCGGTACCGCACTCGGCGGCGGTTTCGAGATTGCGCTGGCGTGCCATCATCGAATTGCGCTGAACAACAGCAGAGCTCGCTTCGGGCTTCCCGAGGTCACTCTCGGGCTGCTCCCCGGGGCCGGCGGCGTCACCCGGACGGTTCGGATGTTCGGCATCGTCAAGGCTCTGACACAGGTGGTGGGCCAGGGCCAGCGGTATCGGCCGACGCAGGCCCTCGAACTCGGATTGATCGACGAGGTCGTCGACACCGACGAGCAGATGATGGCACGTGCACGTGCCTGGATTCTCGCCAATCCCGAAGCGTCACAGCCCTGGGACAAGAAAGGATTCACGATTCCCGGCGGCACCGCAGCCTCACCCGCATTGGCTGCGCAGCTGCCCGCTTTCGCTGCAACGGTACGCAAGCAGGTCAAGGGCGCACCCATGCCCGCTCCGATCGCGGTGGTTGCTGCGGCCGTGGAAGGGTCGGTACTCGACTTCGAGTCGGCCTCGCTGGTGGAAACCCGGCATTGCACCTCGCTCGCCTGCGGAGCGGTCTCGGGCAATCTGATCCAATCGATGTTCTTCGATCTCGGATCCATCCACAAGGGCGGCTCGCGTCCGAGCGCCGAACCGCACCGAGTACCCGAGAAGGTCCTGGTGATCGGTGCCGGAATGATGGGTGCTGCCATCGCCTACGTCGTCGCCTCGGCCGGGGTTCCCGTCGTGCTGCGCGATGTCTCGATCGAATCCGCCGAGCGCGGCAAGGATTACGCGCGTTCGATTCTCGGCAAGGCCGTCGCGAAGGGACGCAAGACCCAGGCCGAGGCCGATGCGGTGCTCGCGCTCATCACACCCAGTTCCGACGCGGCCGATGCCGAGGGTTGCGATCTGGTCGTCGAGGCCGTGTTCGAGGATCCCGCCGTCAAGCAGGGTGCGTTCGAGGCGGTCGACAAGTATCTGACCGCCGACGCACTGCTGTGCTCGAACACCTCGACACTGCCCATCACCGAACTGTCGACGGGAGTCTCGCGCACCTCGGACTTCATCGGCACGCACTTCTTCTCCCCGGTGGACAAGATGCCGTTGGTGGAAATCGTTGTGGGAGAACACACCAGCGACTCCGCGCTCGCCCGCGCATTCGACTTCGTTCGCTTGATCGGCAAGATCCCGATCGTCGTCGGAGACAGTCACGGCTTCTTCACCACCCGCGTCATCGGCCGGTTCATGGACGAGGCGATATCTCTGGTCGCCGAGGGCGTGCATCCGGCCACCGTCGAACAGGCCGCTCTCCAGGCGGGCTATCCGTCCGGTGCGCTGGCCCTGATGGACGAGATTTCGTTGACCCTGTCTCGGCACATCCGCGAGGGCATGGCCGAGGCCGCGCGCGCCGACGGTCGACCGTGGATCGTCTCGAACTCGTATGCGCTGGTCGATCGCCTGGTCGACGAGTTCGATCGCCCCGGACGCAAGGCCGGACGCGGCTTCTACGAGTACACCGAGGACGGCACCAAGGCAGGATTGTGGCCGGGTCTGGTGGAGCACTATCACCGTCCCGATCACGGAATTCCGTTCGAGGACATGATGGATCGCATGCTGGTCGCGCAGTCGCTCGACTCGATCGCATGCCTGGACGAGGGTGTTCTGCGGACCGTCGCCGATGCGAACATCGGCTCCATCCTCGGCATCGGCTACCCCGCGTGGACCGGTGGCGTGCTGCAGTTCGTCAATCAGTTCGACGGCGGCCTTCCGGGATTCGTCGAGCGGGCCGACCACCTGCGGGCACGGTACGGCGATCGGTTCGTCGTGCCGACATCACTGCGCTCCCGCACCGAGCGGTACCTCTGACGCCTCGCGGCGTCGGTTCGGTGCAATCATGACAACCATGCCGGCTGCGAGTACACCCAAATGGAATCGACTGGAACCGGACGAGCGACGGACTCAGATTCTGGCTGCCGCCGTTCGCCTGTTCGGCGACAAGCCTTATGCCGAGGTCTCGATGTCGGACGTCGCTGCCTCGGCCGGCGTCGCACGCGGGCTCATCCACCACTACATCGGAAGCAAACGCGACCTGTACCTCGAGTGCGTTCGCTTCCTGGTCACCGTGCCGCCGATCGAGGACGTGCACCTGCCGACGGGCTCGCTCGAGGACCGGGCCCGGGGCAGCGTCCACTGGCTGGTCGGCGTCATCGAGACGCACGGTACTGCCTGGGTGTCGGTGGCGAGCGGCTCGGGTGTCGACGAGCAGGTTGCTCGGATTCTGGACGAGGCCGATGACCTGGCCGCCGAACGCGTCTTGGACGCAACGGCATTCGAGGGCAGGGGCGGTGACCGTCGAATCGCTACCTCGGCCGTGCGCGCGTTCGGCGGCATGGTCAAGGCCGCGGGCCGCGAATGGCTGGTGCGCGGCACACTGAGGCGCGAGCAGGTCGAGATTCTGTTGACCGATGTGCTCGTCACCGTCCTCGGCACGGCGCGCTCCCTGGACGACGCCCGAGACCGTTAGCCGGACAATCCATTTCGGCGGTCCTTGCGAGTGGTAACCGCCCGTATCTCCTATTGACACTGTGCCAACAAGGTGGAACTGTGGCGGTACTCACCTCGGGCACCCTCGCCCCCACTCGCACAAGGGACTCGCCATGTATCTCACTCAGGGCCTTCACCGCTCCGCGTCGACCACACCGAACCGGGCAGCAACGGTGTTCGGTGATCGCGTTCGTACCTTCGCCGAGCAACTCGACAGAGTGGCAAGACTGGCTGCGGGCCTGCACTCCATCGGCGTCGAGGCCGGCGATCGAGTTG
>NZ_LVCU01000551.1:0-4768 GCF_001647185.1 Rhodococcus sp. EPR-147 | reverse complement strand
GGTCGCCCGTGGAGGTCGCGTACGCACTCAACGATTCCGACACCAAGGTCCTGCTGGTCGACGACACCTTCGGTGCCATGGTCCCGGCACTGCGCCCCGCATGCGCCGGCCTGCAGACCATCGTCTACTGCGGGGACGGGGCCACCCCCGAGGGCATGGTCTCGTACGAGGACCTCATCTCTTCCCACGATCCCGTTCCCGACGCGCGCCGCAGCGGCGACGCCCTCGCCGGCCTGTTCTACACCGGTGGCACCACCGGCTTCCCCAAGGGCGTCATGCTCTCGCACGCGAACCTCGTCACCTCGGGCCTGGGAACGGTGGCGACCGGACAGCTGCTCGACGACGCGTCGATCCTGCTCCATGCCGCGCCGATGTTCCACCTCGCCGATCTGGCCGCATGGGTGGGTCAGGTCATGCTCGGCGGCACCCACGTCATGGTTCCGTTCTTCGAGCCGACTGCCGTGCTCGGTGCCATCGCGACGCATTCGGTCACCGATGTGCTGCTGGTACCCACCATGATTCAGCTGCTCGTCGACCACCCCACGCTGAGCGAATTCGATACCTCCTCGCTCAGCCGCGTGTTGTACGGAGGATCCCCGATCTCCGCGGGCGTCCTCGAGCGGACCCTCGCCCGGCTCCCGCAGGCCCGCCTCACTCAGGCATACGGCATGACCGAGCTCGCGCCGGTCGCGTCGCTGCTCTGGCCGGAACACCATGTGGGAGAACGCATCGGCTCGGCCGGTCGCGCGGCCCCGCACTCGGAGATCCAGATTCTCGGCCCGGACGACGAGCAGTTGGCCACCGGGTCCGTCGGCGAGATCTGCGTTCGCGGTGGACACGTGATGCTGGGCTACTGGAACAAGCCGGACGAAACCGCCGCGGCCGTTCGCGACGGTTGGATGCACACCGGAGATGTCGGCTACCTCGACGCCGACGGATTCCTGTTCGTCGTCGATCGACTCAAGGACATGATCATCACCGGCGGCGAGAACGTCTACAGCGCCGAGGTCGAGAGCGCACTGAGCCTGCACCCCTCGGTGCTGGCGTGCGCCGTGATCGGTGTTCCCGACGGCGAGTGGGGCGAACGCGTTCACGCCTGTGTCGTTCTGGCCGAGGGGTTCTCGACTGATGTCGAGGAGCTCCGCGATCACACCCGCACTCTCGTTGCCGGATACAAGACCCCGCGCACCATCGAGTTCGTCACGGCACTGCCCATGAGCGGCGCAGGCAAGATCCTCAAGCGCGAACTGCGGGACGCCCACGTTGCGAAGGATGCGCTCGGAGCTTCCCTGTGACCAGCCAGGTCCGTACGCGAGCCACCTTCGATTCGATCTCGCCCATCGACGACAGCTCGATCGCCTCGTTCACCATCGATTCGGCGGAGTCCGTCGCGCGAACGGTCGGCCTCGCGCGGAGGGCGCAGCGCACCTGGGCGGCACTACCGCCGCGCACTCGCGCCCGGCACCTGCGGGCCTGGCGACACGAGATCTGGAGTCACCGCGCCGAATTCATCGATCTGATCCACCGCGAGAACGGCAAACCGGCCGACGATGCGCTACTGGAGATCGTCCTGACCCTCGAACACATCGCGTGGGCGGAAAAGCAAGCACCGCGGCTCATGCGATCACGCAGGGTGAACCCCGGCGTGCTGCTGGCGAACTACTCCGCACACGTGGACAAGGTCGCTCTCGGCGTGGTGGGCGTCATCGGCCCGTGGAACTACCCGCTCTACGCACCCAACAGTGCGATCGGTTCGGCTCTGGCCGCAGGCAACTGCGTGGTGTTCAAGCCCAGCGAGTACACCCCCGCGGTGGCGGCCCGCTACGTCCGCGCCTTCTACGAGGCCAATCCTGCTCTCCCGCTTGGCATTCTGTCTCTGGTGACCGGCTACGGCGACACCGGTGCCGCACTGTGCCGCTCGGGTGTGGACAAGATCGCGTTCACGGGTTCGACGAGAACCGGATCGAAGATCATGGCCACGTGCGCCGAGACGCTCACGCCGGTGGTTCTCGAATGCGGCGGTAAGGATCCGGTGATCGTTGCAGCCGACGCCGATATCGCAGCGGCTGCCGAGGCGGTGGCCTGGGGTGCATTCACCAACGGCGGCCAGACGTGCGTCGGAGTGGAGCGGGTCTACGTCGAGCGCAGTGTCGCAGCACAATTCACCGGGGCCCTCGTGCAGCATGCCCGTGCCATCGCGCCCGGTGGCGATGCGTCGGCCACCTACGGACCGATGACGATGCCCGGCCAGATCGACATCGTCCGACGCCACCTCGCCGACGCCGAGGCGGCCGGTGGACGAGCACTGATCGGCGGACTGTCGTCGATCGGCGACCGATTCGTCGGACCCACCGTGTTGGTGGACACGCCCGAGAGCTGCTCGGCCGTTCGCGAGGAAACGTTCGGCCCCACGGTCACCGTCCGTGAGGTCGACAGCATCGAGGAGGCGATCGAGCTGAGCAACGATCATCGGTATGCCCTCGGCGCATCGGTGTTCTCCCGCACGCACGGCAAAGAGATTGCGGCGCAGCTGGTGTGCGGTCAGGTCACCGTGAACTCGGTGATCGCGTTCGCCGGAATGGGATCGGTTCCGATGGGCGGCGTCGGTGCCAGCGGCTTCGGCCGGGTACACGGCGACGAAGGGTTCGCAGAATTCTGCCGCACGCACAGCCGCGTCACGAAGCTGTTCGACATTCCCGGATTCGAGCTGGTGACGCTGCGACGCCGACGGTGGGTCATGCCGCTGATCGACCGTGTGCTGGGGCTGCGTCACCGCCGCTGAGAGATCAGCGCACCGATTTCACCTGCCAGGTCACCGCCGCCCCGAGTGCCGCCAGCACCCCGACCGCCGTGAACAGTGCCGGGTATCCACCGACGGTGGAGAGGAACACGCTCGCGAGCAACGGTGCCAGGGCAGGTGGAACGATCGCACCGATGTTCATCACGCCGAGATCGGTCGCCCGACTGTCGGCGGACGGAAGGACCCCGGTCACCAGTGCCTGATCGACGGCCATGTACGCACCGAATCCGCCGCCCAGCAACGCCGCCGAGACGAACGTCGCGTCCATCGTGGGATGGATCGCCAGGACGAAGCCGGCGACGGCCTGCATCGATGCCGCAACCGCTACGAAGATCTTTCGGCGACGCATCCGGTCCGACAACGGCCCGAAGGTGAACGTGCACACCACACAGGCGATCAGGTAGACGACGGTCACCTCGAGCAGCGATCCCGTCGGATCGGCGACTCGAAGACCATCGGTGAGGAAGAACAGCAGGTAGCAGGTGCCGAGCGAGTTGGCCACGTTGACCAGGATTCGACCCCCGAAGGCCCACGCGAAGTCGCGGTGACGTAACGAATCGAGAAGTGAGGCAACGATGCTGCGCAGGCTCAACAGCGCTGTCGGTGCATCGGTTTCGCGATACGTCAGCAGAAAAGGCACCGAGCAGATCACCAGGGCGAGCGCCACGGCGAGGTAGCCGCCCAACACCGACAGAGCAAGCGTGGACACCAGCGCCATGCCCACCACCACGCCCAGCGCCTGCGGTGCATAGATCGCACTCGACACCGTTCCGCGCTGCTCGTCCGGCACGCGATCGGCCACCACGGCCGTCAACCCCGCTGTGGCAGCACTCAATCCGAGCATTGCCACCGACCACGCCGTCCCGATTCCGAGGACGGTACTCTGCAGCCCGGTGACCACCAACCCACCGGCGAAGAACAGGACACCGGCGCCGAACCAGACGCGCCGTCGCCCCAACCTGCTGCGAGTTCGATCGCACAGCGACCCGCACACGGGTAGACCGATCAGGAGCACCACGGCAGAGACCGCGTTGATCACCGCGAAGTCGAACACCTTCGACTGCGGATCGATCTCTTGCAAACGTTCGGGCAGAAGCAGCTGCAGTGGAACCAGATTGGCCATCCAGTAGCCCAGCCACGCCACGGAGAACACGGCAATCCAGAGCGGGCGTACCCGGGTGGTCATCGATCAGTCCCCTCGCACGGGTGCCGCGGTTCCGTAGGCACGGCGGACCACCTCGTCGAGGGTCGCGGCCAGCTGCACTTCGGTCATGGTGCGCGGCGTCGCCACTGCGGCAGCGGAAAGATAGACCCCGCAGAGCCATTCGAGCAGTTCGATGTTCGACAGTGCCGAATCGAGATCGCGACCGGTGGCCACCGATCCGTGGTGGGCCATGATGACCGCTGACCTCGAACGCATCGCCGCCACCACCGCGTCGGCGAGCTCGGTGGTACCGAACGGCGCGAACGGCACCACCGGGACGGTCCCACCCAGGGCGAGTTGTGCGTAGTGCACGGGCGGCAGTTCGTCCGCGACAATCGAGACAGAAACGGCCGCAGAAGAGTGCGCATGCACCACAGCCCGAACCTCGGACGACGCGTAGATGCCCAGGTGCAAGCCCAGTTCCGAGGTCGGTTCGCATGCACCGGCGCGCACGACGGCGTCCATACCGACAACCGTGACGTCCTCGATCGTCGCGTCCGCCAACACCAGCCCGGTCGCCGTCACCGCCACCACATCACCCGCGCGTGCACTGACATTGCCTGCGGTACCGAGAACCAGGCCCCGTCGGCCCAGTTGCCGGGCGGTCGTTGCGACGGACTGCCGAAGCTCGTCGACGTCGGCCGGCATCAGATGGTCCTGCAGGTACGTGCGAACTTCCGAACGAATTCGAGGTCGTAGGTACCGAAGTCGGTTCCGAGGCCCTGCGCCACCTGCGCGGCGGTCGCATTGCCCAGTTCGGCAGC
>NZ_LVCU01000550.1:0-13395 GCF_001647185.1 Rhodococcus sp. EPR-147 | reverse complement strand
TACGCGGGGACCTCGACGGCCGAGTTGTTCGTGACGACGAGAGTGGGCGAGGCCCCCGCGGTGGCCACCACGCAGGACGCTCCGAGCTCGAGCAGTCGACGACACCCGTCTTCGACAGTGGCGCTGCCGGTCCAGCCGAGGACCTGCTCGTCGTTGGGCAGCAGGTAGTCGACGTGGGGCAGCGCGGCGGCGAACGCACCGAGTCCTTCCGGAACCGACGGTGCCAGGCTGTCGACGGTGACGACGACGCCGTCCTCGTGGGCGCGCCGCGCGATGTCGCGCGCGGTGTCCGGTCCGAAGAATTCGGGTCCGCCCAGATGCAGGAAGTCGACGTTGTGGAACATGTTCCACGGAACATGCCGGGCCAGATAGCCGTTGGCTCCGATGACGTGCAGAGCCGGCCGTGATCCGTCCGGCCTGATCGGCAACACCGACGCCGAGGTCTGCACTCCCTCCATCAGATGGACGAGCGAGACGTCGATGCCCTCGTCGGCGAGGAGCTGCAGTAGAAACGTGCCTGCCGAATCAGCGCCGACGACTCCCGCGGTGTGCACCGCGGCACCCAGCCGGGACAGCACCAGTGCCGTTCCCGCGGCGGTCCCCGCGGCGGACATCGCGATCTCTTCCGCCAGGACCGCCGTCTGACCGTGCGGAATCTCGGTCACCGGCCGTACCAGGGTGTCGAGTATGTGCACCCCGAGGGTGAGGACTTCCACCGGTTCCCTCATCGGATCGTCGCGGTTCGCACGGAGAGGATCAGCGCCTCCAGATTGCACATCGAGATGTCGAATCGTGCGGACATCCCGGCGGTGGCTATGGGTCGCACAATCCGTCCCAGCCAGCGCGGGGAGACGTCGAACCAGAATTCGAAGGTCATCGCGGTCGAGGTTCCGCCGCTGAGCGGTGCGAAGCGAAAGACGTTGGCCACGTTGGTGAGCGGCGCGAATCCCTGACCCGAGTCGACTCGCAGTCGGTTCGGTTCCAGATGCCGGACGGTCCACGTGGCGTTGGTGGTGAAGCGGCCGAGTGCCGCCACTTTCTCGGTGTAGACGCCACCTGTGCGTGCGGTGCCGTGATGAGCGGTGACGGCACGGACGTCGGACACCCATTCCGCATAGCGGCTGGTGTCACCGGTCAGTGCCCAGACCTCCTCGGGGCTCACCGAGAGTGTGCGATGAGCCGAGACTACGAAGCGTTGTTCCACGAGAGTTCTCCTTCGGTCGAAAGTATTTCTGCTGCGGCCTTTTCACCCGATCGCACGGCACCGTCCATGTATCCGTTCCAGTAGTCGGAGTGCTCGGCACCGGCCCATCGCACCCGGCCGAACGGAACATCGCGCCACCGTCCGAGCCCGGTCAACACTCCGGGGGTCAACACCGCGGTCGGCCCACCGCGGGTCCACTGTTCGTCGGTCCAGTCCAGTTCGATCCACTCCGTCGGTTCCAGTGCGCGCGGACCCACCACCGAGGCAAAGGCACGCAGCACCTCACCGCGGCGCTCGGATTCGTTGCCCTCGGACCAGTTTCGGCCGCCTCGATGGCGCGCGCCCCAGGTGCCGACGAATCCCATCAGCACTCCGTGGCTTCCGTCGGGAGGCGAGTTGTCGAACATCGAGGACACCGGCACGTCGCTGTCGCGAAAGAGTGCCTGGCCGGACAGCCCGCTCGTGCGCCAGAACGGTTCGGGATACACGGCCTCGCACTTGGCCAGTCCGCCGAAGTTCATCCGCTGGAACAGTGCTTCCTGCGCCGCGGGAAGCGAAGGGCTCCAGTCGATTCGGGTGGCCAGAACAGGCGGAATCGCGACGACGACCGATCGGGCCACCCACGACTCGGTATCGCTGTGCACCACCACGCGATCCGGATGCTGCTCCACGCGGCGCACGGGAGTATCGAGGCGGACCGAATCACCGAGTCGCGACGCCATTTCGATGCAGATCGCCTGTGAGCCACCGAGAAATCGCCACTGCTGCGCTCCACCGGCGACACTCATCAAGCGGTCGACGGTGCCGGGGGTGTACTCGTTGCCTGCCCCGGCCACGTACGCCAGGCCGAAGAGCGCCGACACATCGGCGGATGTGCCGCCGAACACCGAACCGAGCAGGATGTCGAGCAGTTCCACACCGCCGTCGGTGGCCGAGTGTTTTCGGGCCCAGCTGGCGAAAGTCTGCGTGTCCCACTCGGAGGCACGCGGTGCCGACCACGGTCTACCCACGGGGATCTGCCCGGCAGCCCGATCGATTCGCGCCACCAGCATCCCCACGTCGGGTAGCGCCGCCAGATCCGGCGGCACTCCGCCGTCGAAGCGTCGGGCGCGTCCGTTCTTGACGTAGACGCTCGATCCGATGTCGTATGCGGGAAACGTCCCGACGCCCACGGACGCGGCCAGGCGGAGAATGTGGTCCTGCGTCGGACCGACGAACTGTCCGCCGGTCTAGACCCCCGAGTTCTCACCGAGTGCGTGGTTGACCGTCCGTCCGCCCACCCGGTCTCTGGCCTCGAGAACCTGGACGGTCAACCCTGCGGCCGTCAGTTCCCTGGCGGCGGTCAGACCCGCGAGTCCTGCGCCGACGACCACCACGTCCACACGCGAGGCTTCCGAGATCTCGTTCATCGGTGCTCCTTTCCGGGCTGATCGATGTAGCGGCGACACTAACTCAATATTGGCCACTAGGCCAGGATTGACGGAAAGTGCCTGCTGAAGAGCACTGCGATGGAGCTCAGCGACAACACCCCGGCTACGTTGTAGCAATGACCGAAGAGCGCCGGAAGACTCGATACGCGCGCGGCCAGGAGCGCCGCGACGCCCTGGTCGACGCTGCCATCCGCGTGATCGGAACACGCGGACTCGAACGCGTCTCGTTTCGGTCCGTCGCCGACGCGGCCGGCTTCCCGCCGTCGACGACCAGCTATTTCTTCGGCTCGGTCGGCGAACTCGTCGATGCTGCGATCACTCGAATCGCCGAGAACGTGACGACCAAGGTCAACGCTCTACTCGACGTCGCGCAATCCGGTGGACTCACTCGCGACGATCTCGCCGACGCGATCATGGACCTCGTCTCACTGCTGTCCTCTCCGGAGGACGACGACTCCCTCGTGCAGTTCGAGGCGTACCTCGCCGTGCGTAGGCGACCGGAGCTCGCGGTGTCGGTGCACCGAATCATGCGGATGATCGAGGAGGCGGCCGAGGCCGCGCTGGGAGCATTCGGTATCGCGGAACCGCATCTACCGGCTCGGCACTTCCTGGCCCTGATCGACGGCTACACCCTGCACGAGATCGCCAGGCCGACACCGGGCGGCAATCGGACCGAGCTGAAGGACGCTCTGCTCCGCGTGCTCGACTCGTACGTACCGCGGGCCTGAATTCGAAAAGGAACGCGTCAGGTGGTTCCGACGAGAAGCGGCACGATGTTGCGGTGCGCGAACGCGAGCAGATCGTCGTACGTATCGAGCGGGGCGGTGGCCGACGGGGTCAGCAAGATCGAATGCACAACGCGCACAACGATTTCCGGAGCATCGGGCACGGCGAAGGTGTCGGATTCCAGTTCACCCCTGGCAATGTGCGCGGCAGCGTTGATCGCGGACACGAGCAATGCCGATGCGTTCGTGGTCAATTGCTCGAGCACCAACGAACTCTCGGAATCGAACATCTTGATCAACACCGGATTGGTGCGCACCGAGTCGATCGTGGTCGCGAACCCGTGGGCGGCCCGATCCGCGCGTGACGTCTGTTCCGCAGCCGCAGCCGCCACCGCTACCAACAATCGCGACGACTCCCGCGCCATGACGGCTCGCACCAGGTCGTCCTTGGACCCGATCCGGCGATAGACGGTAACCCGGTTGATCCTGGCGCGCTTGGCGACGTCGCCGATGGTGGTCCGAGGAATTCCCACCTCACCGAACAGTTCCAGGGCGGCATCGAGGATCGGCCCGTCGTCACCATCTGGCTGCATCGTTCGATCCTATCGGCCGTCCAACTCCTACTGAATGCAACATTGCAACACATACTGTTGCTATGTAGCATCAGGTGACCATCCTGCAGAAACGGAGTTCGGAATGTCTCGGAACAAGGCGGTCGACGCGAACGAGCAGTACACGGACGAGTCCTATGCGATCGTCGCGCGCGCAGTGACATTCGACTGGTCCGGCGTTCCACTCCAGTACATCCCCCACGAGTGGTACGCCACCCACTTCTGGAATGTGATGCACCTGGTCCTGCCCGAGGGAGAACGAGCGATGGCGGACGTGTTCGCCCAGGCGCTGCCGTTCATCGACGACCGCAGGCTGCACGAGGAGGTCGTGGGATTCGTCGGCCAGGAAGCAACGCACGCGTCCTCCCACGAGAGCTTCCGCAACTATCTCGTTGCGCACGGAGTGGACATCGAACCGATTCTGCAGCGCATTCGTTTCGCCGTGGGTGTGGTGTACGGGGACCACGGCCTCACCGGCCGCGCAGGCAAAGCATGGCTGAACGAGCGCCTCGGAATCTACGCAGCGGCAGAGCACTTCACGGCTGTGGTGGGCGAATGGCTGCTCGACAACACCGAATTCGACCGCATCGGCGTCGACCCCACGATGCTCGACCTGCTGCGCTGGCACGGCGCGGAAGAGCTCGAGCACCGCAACGTCGCATTCGACGCGTTCCAGTACGTCGACGGTGGCGGATTCCGCCGTGCCCGAACGGCAGTCGTCGCCAGTGCCGGATTGGCCGTGCTGTGGTTCAGCACCGCCGCGTACCTGTACCAGAACTCCGTTGCCACGCCGCGCACCGGCAGACGCCGATTGCGGACGCCCTGGCCGATCGCCTTCGCACGCGCGTCACGTAAGCACCTGATCCCCGGCCTGTCGTTCCTGTTCGTACAGCTCGCCCTCTACATTCGCCCGGGCTTCCATCCCTCGAACATGGGCGACATCGACAAGGCCGTGCAGTATCTGGCGATCTCCCCGGCAGCACTGGCGGCCCAGCAGTGACGACCACAGCGCCTCCGGTACACAGCCATCTGGGCGAGGTCGACGTGACGGCACCCGGCATCGGACTGCGGGCCGTCGGTGCCGCGTCCCGCCTCTACGCCAAGCTTGTCACCGATTTTTCGATCGTCACGGCCCTGTCCCCGGCGCGGCCCCGGCGAAGCGTCGGATACGAATTCGAGACCGTCGTCGACGAGACGATCGACGAGGCCGAGGACGTTCGCTCACTGTTGCTGTCCCGCAAAGACGCTGCACCGCTTCCGAACTGGTTGCCCGGCGCCCACATCGACGTCACCACCCCGTCCGGTTCCGTGCGGCAGTACTCGCTCGCCGGCCGCCCCGGCGCAGGTGATCGCTACCGCATCAGCGTCCGCAAGATCCCCGGCGGCACGGCGTCCCCCGAGATTCACACCCTCACCCGCGGCGATGTCCTCCGAGTTCGCGGACCCCGCAACGCCTTTCCGATGGCCGAGGCCGAGCACTACCTCTTCGTGGCCGCCGGAATCGGCATCACACCCATCCGGGCGATGATCGAACGTGCTGCCGCGGACGGAGCGCGGTGGACGCTGTACTACCACGGTCGGTCTCGGGCGAGTCTGCCGTTCGTTGCCGTGCTGCAGCAGTTGGCCCTGACCTCACGTGGTCATGTGATCGTCAAGACCGACGATGTCGATGGACTTCCGATTCCGGCGGACATCGTCGATCTCGGGATGGGCACCTCCGCGATGTACGTCTGCGGGCCTGCGGCACTGGCGAGCAGGCTTCGTGCCGAGGCCCTCTCGAGTACGGCCGTCCGTGGATTCCACACCGAATTGTTCGCGCCCGCAACGGTGGTCGACGGCACGCCGTTCGTGTTGCAGCTCGCCCGCTCCGGGGAGATCGTCGAGGTCGGTGCCCAGGAGACCGCACTCGATGCCCTCCGTCGATCGAGGCCGGACCAGCCCTATTCCTGCCGACAGGGCTTCTGCGGAGCGTGCGTGGTCGGTCTCGTCGGCGGACGCGTCGATCACCGCGACCGCGTTCTCGATGCCTCCGAACGCGAGTACTCGCTCACCCTGTGCGTCTCGCGCGGTGCCGTCGACGGCGAAGTTCTCGTCCTCGATCTGTAGAAGGAGCTCGAACTCTGATGACTGCAACACAATCCGGCACGGCGATGCCACACATCGACGTCGCGATCATCGGCGCGGGATTCGGCGGCCTCGGTGCCGCAATCCGACTCGAGCAGGAAGGACGCGGCGACTTTCTGATCTTCGAGCGCGACACCGCGGTCGGGGGAACGTGGCACGTGAACACCTATCCCGGTGCGCAGTGCGACATCCCGTCCGCGCTGTACTCGTTCTCGTTCGCGCCCAACCCGGACTGGACGCGGTTGTACCCGCTGCAGCCCGAGATCGAGGCATACCTCAACGATTGCACCGACAGGTTCGGGATCAGGGATCGCATCCGCTTCGGCCACGAGGTACTGGACGCAACCTGGAACGACGAGCAGGCCCGGTGGGTGGTGCGGACGAATGCAGGAACGTGGTCGGCGCGCATCCTCATCGGAGCCCTCGGACCGTTCAGCGAACCGGCCACGCCCAGAATCGAAGGCCTGGAATCGTTCTCGGGCAGAGTGTTCCACTCGGCGAAGTGGGACCACGAGCACTCCGCCGAGGGTCGACGCATCGCCGTCATCGGCACCGGAGCATCTGCGGTGCAGTTCGTTCCGCGCCTGGCCCCCGAGGCCGCGCACCTGACTCTGTTCCAGCGGACGCCGACATGGATTCTTCCGCACCCCGACCGCCCGATCTCCGAATCCGGCAGGTCCGTGCTTCGGAAGTACCCCCGGGCCCAGCGGGCCATGCGCCGGGTGTTCGATCTGTTCCAGGAAGCGTTGGTACCCGGACTCATCGGCCATCGCTCGTTGCTGGCACCGCTCACGGCCATGGGGCGTGCCCACCTGCGTCGTCAGGTCAAAGATCCTGTTCTTCGCGAGAAGCTGACGCCCGATTACGAATTCGGCTGCAAGCGACCCACCTTCTCGAACAAGTTCTATCCCGCACTGTGCCGAGAGAACGTCACCGTCGAGACCACCGGCATCGCTCGGATCGTGCCCGAGGGCATCGTCACCACCGACGGAACCGTGCACGAGGTGGATGCGATTGTTCTCGGGACGGGATTCGCCGTGTCCGGCCACACCGGCTTTCGGCGCATCGTCGGCCGCGACGGAAAGTCGTTGGCGGACAAATGGCCCGACGGCGAGATGTCGTCGTACCGGGGTACCACGGTGCACGGCTTCCCGAACTTCTTCATGCTGCTCGGCCCCAACTCGGTGGTGTACACCTCGCAGGTGGTCACCATCGAGGCTCAGGTGAACTACATCCTCGCGGCGTTGCGCGCCATGGACTCCAACGCGATCACGGCGCTCGAAGTGAGCATGCGCGCGCAGTCGACGTTCGTCGAACACACCGACCGCACGCTCGCGGGATCGGTATGGAACTCCGGCGGGTGCAGCAGCTACTACCTGAGCCCGTCGGGTCGAAATGTGACGTACTGGCCCGGTTCGGTGCGCAACTTCACCCAGCGTATGTCGACGATCGATCTCGGCCACTACCACTGGCGCAGGGTGGATTCCCCGGCCGATACCGAGCTCGTGACGACGAAGGACCTCGCATGAAGAACCGAATCGACCTGGCCGGGAAAGTGGCGTTGGTGACCGGTGGAGCGCGTGGAATCGGAGCCGCGTCGGTCGCGGAATTGGTATCCGCGGGAGCCTTGGTGGCTGTGGTCGATCGAGACTTTCCGCCGGACGCTGCGCGATCCGAACGGATCCTGCTGCTCACCGGCGACGTCACCGATTCCGATGCGATGGCGGACTGCGTGGCCGCGACGGTGAGCGAATTCGGCGGTCTCGACATCGTGATCGCCAACGCCGGCATCACACCCCCGCCCGCCACCATCAGGACCGTCGACCGCGCGGTTTTCGACTCGGTGATGGCCGTGAACTTCGGTGGTGTGCTCAACATCGTGCGCGCTGCGGCCGACGAGATCGTCGCGAGCGGTGGCCACATTCTGCTCGTATCGTCCTGTGCCGCTTTCACTCCCGGCATGGGCGGGTCTGCTTACATGGTAAGCAAAGCGGCGGTCGAACAGCTTGGCCGCGCGCTGCGAATCGAACTCGCGGCCGTGGGCGCAACAGCGGGTCTGGCGTACTTCGGTGTGGTGGATACCGATCTGGCCCGCAACACCCTCGACAGCGATCCGATTGGCCGGCGGATCGGCGGATTTCTGCCGTGGCCGCTGAATCGGCGACTGCCCTCGCAGCGCGCCGCGGAGTTGCTCGTGCACTCGGTCCGCACGCGTCGGGCCCGCATCATCGCGCCGACCACGTGGACGCCGTACTTCTGGTTCCGCGGGGTTCTCAACCCGATTCTGGAACGCAGACTTGCGAAGGACCGCGCGATCGCCGAGATCATCCGGGACCTGGAGAAGGCGCACGCGCACTGAGTCTTGCCGGCGGGTCCGGCTACCGGCCCTCCCCGATCACGGCGGGTACGTCGCTCATTGGTGGTAGAGATCGTGCGCACAGGTCCCGGGCATCGGAGTCGGGTACACCGAGGGCGAGCAGAACGCCGTAGGCCATGCGGTCGACCGCCTCGATGTCGTCTCGATCGGGTTGCTCGAGCAACAACTGCCCGAGGCCGATCAGCGCGCCCGCCACCAGCGCGAGAGACAGCTGGAGGTCCGGTACCCGAAAGTAGCCTGCGGCGTCTCCGGCCTGGATGTCTCTGGCCGCCCGCGGACCGAGACCGTGTTGCGAGGTGATCAATTCGGGGCCGGAGTGGATGAGTACGCGGCTCAGTTCCGGCTGCAACCGGAACAGACGACCTGCGATCCGGAAGGACCGGGTGAAGGCTTCCGCCGGGTCGGCCGAGCTGTCGGTCAACGAATCGAGATAGTTGCCCAGCAGTTCCAGGGCACCGTCGACCGCGGCCTGGAACAGCTGCTCACGGCTGACGAAGTGGTTGTAGAAGGACCCCATCCCGACGTCGGCGGCCTGGGTGATCTCCGCGATCGGAGCGTTCAGTTCGCCGCGGGCGATGAATCCTTGCGCCGCTGCGATCAGCGCGCCGCGCGTGCGCGCTTTGCGCCGCTCGAGCCGATTCGGGGTCTCTGTCATGTTCCCTACTTCTGTCTGCCGCTGGTCGACGCCCTGACTCTTCCTCACCGCTGACGAATTTGTCAATACTATTGACTGACAGTGCTGTCATAGGTGACGATATTGTCACCAACGAGGGAGGGCTTCATGGGACACGACGTCGACGGCCACAAGGACATGCACGTGGACCAGGGCGCACTCCCCGGCGAGCACCCCGGTCGCGCGAAAGATCCGATCATCAAGGTTCGAGACATCGCCTGGCTGGAGTTTCGCAAGCCGGATCTGACCAAGGCCGAGGCGTTCGCTGTCGCCTTCGGTTTCACCGTCTCGCTTCGCACTCCGGAGGAGATCCATCTGCGCGGCACGCAGGTCGGCGCACCGTGTGTGATCATCCGCCGCGGCAAGCGAACACGCTTCGTGGGCGCAGCCTTCGCCGCCGCCGACGACGGCGACCTCATGAGATTGGCCGAGGCAACCGGGCAGCGGGTCCAACGGCTCCCCGAGACACTCGGCGGTGTCGCGGTCACGCTCACCGATCCGGGCGGGCAGCCCGTCCAGGTGGTGTCCGGATACACCGAGCATCCCGAACTTCCCGGTCAGGAAGCGCACACCTACAACTTCGGTGATCCGCGCTTTCGACTCAACGCGACGCAGCGGCCACCGCGTCAGCCCGCCCGAGTCCAGCGCCTGGGACATGTGGTGCTCCAGCGCACCGGCTACCTCCAGAATCTGGACTGGTATCTGCATCACCTCGGCCTGATCGTCAGCGACTTCCTCTACTACGACGGCCAGCGTGATCGCGGTCCGGTGATGAGTTTCATCCGTTGCGATCGCGGTAACACTCCGTCCGATCATCACACTCTCGCAATGACTCTCGGCCCGTCCAACCGGTATGTGCACTCCGCCTACCAGGTGTCCGATCTCGATGCCATCGCCGCGGGCGGCGAGTACCTGACCCAACGCGGGTACCGACATTCGTGGGGCATCGGCAGACACATCCAGGGCAGCCAGATCTTCGACTACTGGCGTGATCCCGACGGTTTCCTGGTGGAGCATTTCAGCGACGGCGACATGTTCGACAACTCCCTCGAACCCGGTTGGGCCCCGATGACGGCGTCCGGTTTGGCCCAGTGGGGGCCGCCTGCGTCGAAGGACTTCCTCGGAATCGCTCCCAGCAGAGCGTCATTGCACGAACTGAAATCGATCCTCTCCTCACTGCGCAACGACAACGAGTTCGACACCGATCGCCTTCGCGGCCTGATGAAAGTGGCATCCTCATGAGCATCGCTGTACTCCGCACCGCCGACGCGTGGTGGGTCGAAACCCCCGCAGGCGCGTCACGCATCGACACCTCCGCGGTCAGCACCGCCGAGCTCCTCGCCGATCGGCCTGCCATTGAATCCGCCCGCAGTTCGACCGATGTCGTTGCCGTGGAGACATTGTCGTTGATCTCGCCGGTGACGGCGCCTTGCCGCGTCATGGCCAACATGACCAACTTCGTCTCCCACGTCCAAGACTCGGGAATGAACCCCGACACCGTGCCGCTGACGTTCTTTCGCAAGACGTCCGGCTCCATCAGCGGACCCACCGACGACGTGATCAAGCCGCCGCACGTGAAGCTGCTCGACTACGAGATCGAGATCGGACTGGTGTTCGGCAAGACGCTCACCGTCGGAACCAAGATCGACGCCTCCAACGTGGCCGAGTACATCGCCGGGCTCGTGCTCACCAACGACGTCTCGGCCCGCGACGTCCAGTTGCCGAAAACTCAGTTCTACGAAGGTAAGTCGTATCCCACCTTCACTCCGGTCGGGCCGCGCTTGGTTCTTCTGGAGGCCGGCGAGTTCGACCGGTTCGGCGACCTCGCACTGACCCTGCGGGTCAACGGCTCCGTGCGACAGGACAGTACGGTCGCCGACATGATCTACCGCCCGGTCGAGTCGCTGAAGGCGCTGAGCAAGTTCCAGCGGATCGACCCGGGCGACCTGCTGCTCACCGGAACTCCCGGCGGAACCGCACTGAAGGCCCCCGCCAAGCCGATCGAAATGATCGGATCGCTGGTTCCGCCGTCGGTCAAGTGGAAGGTCTTCTTCAAGAAGCAGGCCAAGAATCCCGCGTTCCTGAAAGACGGCGACGTCCTCGAACTGACCTGCTCGACTCCCGACGGAGCCCTCGATCTGGGAGTCCAGCGCACCCGGGTCTCCTACCGATGACCGGTACCGAGTCCGACGGCACGCACTTTCCAGTGGTGATCGTCGGAGCCGGTCCGACGGGCATGACCGCTGCGTTGTTGCTGGGCCGGTACGGCGTGCCGTGCCTCGTGCTGGACAGATGGGAGGACGTCTACCCGCAGCCGCGGGCAGTCCATCTCGACGACGAGGTGTACCGCATCCTCGGCGATCTGGGCCTGTCCGAGGACTTCGCGGCCATCTCGCGTCCCGGTCGCGGACTGAGGCTGTGCACCAAAGACATTCGAACCCTGGCCGAGTTCGAGCGCGATCCGGATGATCGACCGCACGGCTACCCGCAGGCCAATATGTTCGATCAACCCGAACTCGAGCGTCTGATGCGTTCCCACATCGCGCGTTACGACTCCGTGCAGATGCGTGGCGGATGCGAGATCACCGATGTGCAGAACCTGAAGGATTCGGTTCGGGTCCGGTACGACTCGACCGAGGACGGGACGCCACATTGGGTGACCGCCGACTACGTCCTCGGCTGCGACGGTGCCAACAGTGTGGTGCGCAGGTCCATCGGCTCGAAAATGGAGGATCTCGGTTTCGAGCAGCGATGGTTGGTCGTGGACATCGAGACCGACGTCGATCTCGAACAGTGGGACGGCGTGCACCAGGTGTGCGATTCCGAGCGATCGGCGACGTACATGCGCATCGGCCCCACCCGCTACCGCTGGGAGTTCCGGATGCTCGACGGCGAGACCCTCGACGAGTTCACCGATCTCTCGGCCATCCACCCTTTCATCGCACCGTGGTTCGTTTCCGGCGAGATCCCGGACATGAAGCTGATTCGCAGCGCGGAGTACACCTTTCGGGCACAGGTGGTCGACCGATGGCGTGATCGCCGGGTCTTCCTGCTCGGCGATTCGGCGCATCTGACGCCGCCCTTCATCGGGCAGGGGATGGGCGCAGGGCTGCGGGATGCGCGCAATCTGGTGTGGAAGCTCGTCGGCGTGCTCGACGGGCATCTGAAGGAGACCTCGCTCGACAGCTACGAGACAGAACGAAAGACGCACGCCAAGCAGATGATCGAGTTGGCAGTCGCGATCGGATGGGCCATGACCGGCGGCAGCCGGCTCACCGGCATCATGCGCGCGAACATCGCACCCGCTCTCGGCTATCTGCCGTTCATCGGCGAGAAGGTCACCGCCAGCACCACCCCGTCACTCGCTCGATCGCCGTACGTGCTGCGTTCACCCGTTCCGGTTCGCACACTGGCCGGAAAGCTCTGCCCCAACAGCCCGTTGGACGGCGGAGCTCGTCTGGACGACCTCGCACCGGGCCGGTTCCTGTTCGTCTCGTCGACACCCCTGGCCGTCGGGCACCGTCGAGAGATCGAACGCCGCGGAGCCGTCGTCGTCGAGGTTGCGGCGTCGTCGGAGCTGGGGGTCTGGCTGCGCCGCGGCCACGCTGTCGCCGCCATCGTGCGGCCGGACCGCACGGTCATGGCGTCGGGCACCTCGGTGCCGTCCCTGCACACCAAAGTGCCGACCACAGCTTTTCGCAGGACAGAATGCCCGGCACCTGTCGCGACGAAGCCGGCACCTACCCGCACCGTGAACAAGAGGCGTAGATGAACACTGCAATAGTCACCGGAGCGACGTCCGGAATCGGCGAGGCCGTCGCCGAGGTTCTGATCTCTCGCGGCTACCACGTCATCGGAACGAGCCGCGACAGCTCATCGGTGGCCGACCCGATACCCGGCGTCGACTACCGCGACCTGGATCTGACCGACCCGGCATCGATCCGGCGGTTCGTGGACGGCATCGCCGACACCCCGGTGAATGTGCTGATCAACAACGCAGGCGAAAGCCAGTGCGGTCCAATCGAAGAGCTGCCCATCGAGGCGATCACCCGGCTGTTCCAGCTCAACGTCTTCGGAGCGATCGAGTTGACCCAGGCCGTGCTGCCGGGCATGCGAGATCGTGGCAGCGGAAAGATCGTCAACATCGGGTCGATGCTCGCGAGCTTTCCGCTGGCCTACCGCTCGTCGTACGCCGCCACGAAGGCCGCGATCAAGGGGTTCTCCACGGCCGCGCGCTACGAGCTCAAGCCC
>NZ_LVCU01000549.1:0-24486 GCF_001647185.1 Rhodococcus sp. EPR-147 | reverse complement strand
CCGTATCTCCGTGACTTCACCACGGTGATCTCACAGCTGGACGCCAAAGAGGCCGAGGGGATCACGGCAGAGACCGTCGCGCTCACCGTCCTCGAAGCCGTCGAGGACAAGAAGACGCTGCCCATCTACGCGGTCGGCAGCAATGCTCCGGCGGTGTTCCTCGCCCAGCGATTGCTGCCGCGCACGGTGCTGGAATTGTTCACCGCTCGCGCCTACGGGCTGCCCAGCAAGCGGCCGGTGAACTAGCGAAACAGGTTCGCGACGAACGGAATCGTATCGGCCTGCGATTGCACGAAGGCTCCACTGTGGTCGGTGTCGTAGGCGCGGAACGTCACCGGCTGACCGTTGGCCGTCAGACGGGCGACGTAGGCGGCGGTGGTCGGGAACGGAACGTCGATGTCCTGCAGGCCGTTGCCCATGAAGAACGGCTTGTCGAATCCCGTTTCGGGCATCGCCATGTAGTCGTCGAGCACGGCGGTGAAGTTCGGCAGACCGGTCAGTGGCGCGGTGAAGAAGTCGCCGATCGTCACACCGTCGAGTTGTGCCTCGAAATCCGATACGCACGTCGTCTCGGCCAGGTCTGCGTACTTCTTCCCGAGCGGAGTCAGGATGTCGTCCAGCCCGAGCTCGGGATGCGCGTAGCGCAGCGACGCGCCGATGTACGCGACATAGGCGGTCAGGCCCGACGGTAGTTCCACCGGCGGTACGCCCGGTCCACCGATCGAGATCAACTTCTCGATGTACGCCGGAGTTCCGGTTCCGACCGCCCCGCGGTAGTCCAGATCGGGGCCGCCCAACTCGGTCGCGTACCGGGCGGTGTAGATCGCAGCGCCACCGCCCTGCGATTGGCCGACGGCCACCCAGGAACGCGAGAGGTCCTCGCTGTAGTTGCGGCCCGCCTTGACCATGTCGACCACGTTGTGGGCCGTGGTTCGACCGTCGAGATACGTTGGCAATCCGGGTGTTCCGAGGCCGGCATAGTCACTGGCGACGATGGCGTAGCCCTGCGCGAGCCAGTTCGCCAGGTACGGCAGATCCCGCTCGGCGTACGTCGGACCGATCAGAGACGGCGCACACGCGTCGCCGAGCCCGGAAGTGCCGTGGGCCCACGAGATCACCGGCCAGCCACCGTCCGGCGCAGTTCCGGGCGGTAGGAAGACGGTGCCGGTGCTCAGAGCCTTCTCACCGAAGGTGTCGGTGGTGACGTAAGTGAGCACCTCGGCCGAGGCCGCGCCGGGAATCCAGAGGTTTCGGTCCAGATCGCGAGTCGAGACGACGTCACCGATCTCCTGAGTGATAGCCGGTGCAGCGGAAGCAGGTACGGCCAGCAGCGCCGTCGCCATGCTCGACGCGAGCGCCGCGGCAACTGCGAGGACACCGATCCGACGCCGAGAGGTCACTGGTTCTCCATTTCGTTCGAGTGTGTGAAGCCACCGCGTTCGTCGATGCGCGCCACCTTGTAATACACGACCGCTCCGATCCACACGACGAAGAACGTGCCGACGACGAGTTGGCCGGCCAGATTCAAATCGATGACGGCCAGCGCGTCCCACAGTCCGCCGGTGAGCTCGAACTGCTCGGCGAGCAGGGTCGACAGCTGCACCGTGCCGATCACCAGAGCAACGAAGACGGACAGTCCCGTCATCGTCATGTTGTAGTAGATCTTGCGCACCGGTGTCACGAATGCCCAGCCGTACGCCTTGGACATGAAGATGCCGTCGATGGTGTCCATGGTGGTCATGCCCGCGGCGAACAGAACCGGCAGCGCGATGATCGCCATCGGCGGCAGTCCTCCTGCCATGGCCGTCGTGCCTGCGATCGCGAGCAGACCGACCTGGGTGGCGGTATCGAATCCGAGCCCGAACAGCAGACCCAGCGGGTACATCTGCCACGAGTGGTCGATCAGCTTGTCGTAGCGCCCCCGGAACAATCGGTTCATCAGCCCACGCTTGGCCAGCAACTCGTCGAGTCCGGCTTCGGTGAACTCACCGCGTTTCGCGCGTCGCCAGACTCCGACGATTCCGGCGAGCACTGCGATGTTCAACGCCGCGATGAGATACAGGAACGTTCCGGACACCAGCGTGCCGATGATGCCGCCGACTCCGGCGAACGCGTCCTGGAACGCCGTCGCCTGCGAGGCCACGAACGCGATGGCGGCGACGAAGACGAATACGACGGTCGAATGACCGAGTGAGAAGAAGAGCCCGACGGCCAACGGCCGCTTGCCCTTCTGCAGCAGAAAGCGGGTGGTGTCGTCGATGGCGGCGATGTGATCGGCGTCGAACGCATGCCTGAGCCCGAGGGTGTACGCCAATACGCCGGCTCCGGCGTAGACCAGCGTCCCGTCCGCTCCGGTGAGGTTGTGGATACTCGGAATGGCGTTGTAATGGGTGAACAACCCCCACCCGATCACGTGCAGGGCGGCCACGACTCCGGCCATGGCCAGCAGGCGGGGGATCTCGTCGGGAGTGAATCGACTCTGCCGCCGGCCGACCTCGGCGCGCGATAGCTCACTCGTCATGAAGAACATTGTGACCGACGACAACGAATTACTCTTCCCGCGCAGCCTCGGCCAGGACGCGCGTCGAGTCGCGTTCCACGGACCAGTAGGCCAGGAGGGCGAACACTCCCCCGATCGCCAGCAGCGGAAGAAGCGGAATCAGGCCGACGGTGAGTGAATCCGCCGCGTCGGACACCACACCGACCATGAGCGGCCCGACGGCACCGCCCGCGGTCGCGGCGATCTGCAGCATGCCGAATCCGAGACCCCGATCGCGTGCCGGAACCACGTCGGCGACACAGGCGGTGAGCGTAGGAAGAGCGAAGGCCGAGAAGAAGGCGAACACGGTGAGAAGAACGACGAACATCACCGTGGAGTTCATGCCGAGCGCGATCGACATGAACACACTTCCCACCAGGATTCCGCTACCGCCCAGCAGTACTCGCCATTGCGCCAGGCTGGTGCCGACGACGGCTCGACGGGTTGCCATCGCCGCGACGAGCGTGCCGAACACGATTCCCAGCAGTGTCATTCCTCCGCCTGCCGTCGCGGCGGCCGATTCGGACAGGCCGTACCGGCGTTGCAGCAGGCTCGGCAGCCAGAAGGTCAGTCCACCGATCGACAGACTCATGACCGTCAGAGCCGCGCCGGTGAACCACAGCGTTCGGATGGGCAGCAGTCGGCGCAGCTGGGTGGGAAGCGGTCCGGACGGCGTAGGAATCTGCGCACTCGGGTCTGCGCGGGCCGCCAACCGGTCTGCGTATCCGCGTTCGGGTTCTCTCAAACGTGAGACGAGCACTGCGACAAGCAGTCCCGGGATCGTCATGACCATGAACGCCCCGCGCCAACCCAGCCAGTCCGCCAGCACACCACCCAGGACTATGCCCGCCCCGCCCAGGTACGCCGAGGTTCGCCACCAACCGAACGCAGTGGATCGTGTTGCAGGCGGGTAGAAGTCGGCAAGAAGGCTCGCACTGGCCGGGTTGTCCACGGCCTCCGCGGCGGCAAGACCGACCCGCACGAGGTAGAAGATCAGGAAGGTGGGTGCCAGCGCCGAACCGAGAGTTGCCAGAGACCACAGAACGACGACCCAGGTCACGATCCTGCCGCGATCGTGACGGTCGGCGAGGTATGCAGCCGGTATCGCGAGGACACCCGCGGCGATCGCGGACGCACTGGGCAGCGATCCCGCCACCGCGTCGCCGAAACCCCATTCGGCCTGCAGCTGAGGAAGAACCGCGGCCACGAGGCTGAATTCGATACGGTCCACGAAGGCCACGAGCACCAACACGATCGCCGGTCCCCAGCCGAACGGCAGGACTGCAGAACCGGGCCCGGTTCGCAACGTCCCGATGGTTCGCCAACGATTGCCGTGATCGACCGTTGTACCTCGATCGATACCGGTCGCCATGTGTCGTCCCCCGATTCAGCGTTGTGCGGCAAATGACGAGTGACCCCAGTGTGCACCTTTTCGGAAATTCTCAACATCGGTTGATGTCTCTGTAAATTCCCACGAACATGCTGACAGGTCACAACGCAGAAGCGGACATTCGGGGCTCTCGCCACGGCAGGATGAGACGGCCGGAAACGAAAAGAATTGGGACGGTGTTCATGTCACGGGTGAGAATCGCGATGTGCTTGCTCGCGGGGCTGGGATCCTTCGCGATCGTCGTCGCTCTACTTCTGCCCACCCTCGTGTACGACCGCCTGGCGGTGACTCCACTCGACATCGACGCCACCACGGTGGCCACCACGGCGGACGGTGCGGGCGGTGAGGTCCTCGACTCGACGACGATCACCGGACCCGGCCCTCTCTCCATCGCGACGGATGTACCCCTCGTTCTCCAGCGGTACATCACCGTCGAGGATCCCTCCGACGCAGACCGCGTCACCTTCCAAGTGGGAGCGACCGTGAGACGGGCCGACCGCGACGGTGACGCGGGTCTGCTCACCGCCTCGGTGGATCGGGTGACGAGCGACCGGCGCACCGGACTACCCGTCGAACCCGCCGGATCCTTGCAGACCACAGTCGACTCGCCGGCCATTCCTTTGCCGCGCACAGGCTTACAGCATCGCTTTCCCTTCGATACCCAGCCGATCACGTACACGGTCTACGACGCGACGGCGTGGACGAGCTTCGAGGCGAACTTCGTCGAGGAGCTCACCATGGAGGGGCTGCCGATCTATCACTTCCGATCGATCGTGACCGAAGCCGACCTCTCGACCACCACGCAGTCGCCGATCAACTCGGTGACCCTCCCGGCATCGAAGTGGGGATTGGGCGACGGGGACGAGCCGATCACGATGAAGCGCTGGTACTCGAACGTGCGCGACATCTACGTCGAGCCCATGAGCGGGAGCCTGGTGTGGGGACAGGAAACGCCGTACCAGTACTTCGCGAGAGATCCGAAGGTCCCCGAGGTGACGATCTTCAAGGCCTCACTCGCCCTGGACGAGACGGGTCGCCTCGAGCAGGTGGCCTCGGCACGCGACGCGGCCAACAAGTTGGAGTGGGTGACCACCCGGGGACCGCTCCTGGGATCCGCGGTCGGTGGAGTGTTCCTCGTCGGTGCCGTTGCCGCCGGAGTGATCGGATCCCGTCGCGCTCGTCCGCCCGAGCCCACCCGCCGACAGGCAGAGCAAGCCGAGCGCGCGTCGGTGTAGGTGGACGCTCAGGTCGATGCTGCGCGGCTCGGCGCAGCAACCCCCAACGCCCCCAGCGCCATTGCCCGCAGCACCGGACGAGCGTTCTTCGACGGAGTACGCCCCGCACTGTAGGGCGTCGAGTTGATCAGACCGAAGACCGCGTGCGCCGTGGTTCGCGCGTCGGACTCGTTCAATTCCGGGTCGACGGCACACAGCACCTCGACCCACAGTTCCACGTACTCGCGCTGCATTCGGCGCACCTTGCGGCGCGCACCCTCCGGAAGACTCTGCAGGTCGCGATCCTGAATTCTGATGAATGCCGGTGTGTCGAAGGCGAAGTCGAGGTGGAACTCGACCAACGCGGACACGGTGTCCGCGGCGACCTCACCACGATCGACCACCGCACGGCCACCGTCGAGCAGATACTCCGAGATCCCGACCATCAACTCGACGAGCACGGCCTCCTTGTTGGGGAAGTGCCGGTAGACGGCCGGTCCGCTGACACCGACGGCCGCGCCCAGATCCTCCAGTCGCACCGAGGTGAACCCGCGTTCGGCGAACAGTGATGCTGCAGCGCCCAGCAACTGCTGCCGACGCTCGGCCTTGCGTTGCTCACGCACGGTCGTCGGTTTCGCTTCCGACTCCTGCACCGTCACCTCCTCGACTCTGGACACTCAGTTAATCGTAGTTTACTATCGTGTCAGTTATCAACGATTAACTGAACTTTCGTGACACCGACGTCCAACCCCTTAAGGCGTGCACCTCATGGCGATCGACACAGCTGCCAACCGGGCAGATCACGAGCTTCTCACCAGTGAGCTCGCAGAGAAGCTGGCCACTGCTGCCCGCGGCGGGAGCGAGAAGTCTCGGGAACGGCACATCGCCCGCGGCAAGCTCCTCCCCCGCGACCGCGTCGACGAGCTTCTCGATCCCGGTAGCCCGTTCCTCGAAATCTCACCGTTGGCGGCCAACGGCCTCTACGACGACGAGTGCCCCGGCGCAGGCGTGATCGCCGGCATCGGCCGCGTCTCCGGTCGCGAATGCGTGATCATCGCCAACGACGCCACCGTCAAGGGAGGCACCTACTACCCGATGACGGTGAAGAAGCATCTACGCGCGCAGGAGATCGCACTGCAGAACACTCTGCCGTGCATCTACCTCGTCGACTCGGGCGGAGCATTCCTTCCGCGCCAGGACGAGGTCTTTCCCGACCGCGACCACTTCGGCCGCATCTTCTTCAACCAGGCGACCATGAGCGCCAAAGGAATTGCGCAGATCGCTGCCGTCATGGGCTCCTGCACTGCGGGCGGCGCCTACGTGCCGGCGATGAGCGACGAAGCGATCATCGTCAAGAATCAGGGCACGATCTTTCTCGGCGGCCCGCCTCTGGTTAAGGCGGCGACCGGCGAGGTCGTCACCGCAGAGGAACTCGGCGGTGGTGATCTGCACTCGAAGACCTCCGGCGTCACCGACCATCTGGCCGAGGACGATCGAGACGCGCTCCACCGCGTCCGCCGCATCGTCTCCACCCTCGGGCCCCGCACTCCGCGGCCGTGGGACCTTCTTCCCACACGCGCACCGGTAGCCGACCAGACCGATCTGTACGACGTGGTCCCCACCGACCCACGCACTCCGTACGACGTGCGTGAGGTGATCACCCTGGTGGTCGACGCGGGTGAATTCGACGAGTTCAAAGCCGAATACGGCAAGACGCTCGTCACCGGATTCGCCCACATCCACGGCCATCCCGTCGGAATCGTCGCCAACAACGGCGTACTGTTCGCCGAATCTGCCATGAAGGGCGCGCATTTCATCGAACTGTGCGACAAGCGCAGCATTCCGCTGGTCTTCCTGCAGAACATCTCCGGCTTCATGGTCGGCCGCGACTACGAGGCAGGTGGCATCGCCAAGCACGGCGCGAAGATGGTCACCGCGGTCGCCTGTGCCCGCGTCCCCAAAATCACCGTCGTCATCGGCGGTTCCTACGGCGCGGGCAACTACTCGATGTGCGGCAGAGCGTATTCACCACGCTTTCTGTTCATGTGGCCCAACGCGCGAATCTCGGTGATGGGCGGCGAGCAAGCGGCGTCGGTGCTCGCCACGGTGCGCAGCGAACAACTCGACGCTGCCGGTCGGCCGTGGAGTGACGAGGACCAGGAATCGTTCAAGGCTCCCATCCGTGACCAGTACGAAAGTCAGGGCAACCCCTACTATTCGACGGCCCGCCTGTGGGACGACGGCATCATCGACCCGGCCGATACCAGGCAGGTTCTCGGACTGGCCCTCTCGGCGTGCGCCAACGCGCCGCTCGAGCCGGTCTCCTACGGCGTTTTCAGGATGTGAGAGGTATGACCACGATGATCGACACCGTTCTGATCGCCAACCGCGGCGAGATCGCCGTGCGGGTGGCACGAACACTGCGCCGCATGGGAATTCGTACCGTCGCCGTGTACAGCGATGCCGACGCCGATGCCCGGCACGTCCGTGAGGCCGACACCGCCGTACGGCTCGGACCCGCGAACGCTCGCGAAAGTTACCTCGACATCGCCAAGGTGATCGCGGCTGCGAAAAGCACAGGCGCGCAGGGCATTCACCCCGGATACGGCTTTCTCTCCGAGAACTCCGAGTTCGCAACCGCCTGTGCCGAAGCCGGAATCGCATTCCTCGGGCCCCCGGCGAAAGCCATCGAAGTGATGGGCGACAAGATCGCCGCGAAGGCTGCCGTCAGCGCATTCGGCGTACCCGTCGTTCCGGGAATCTCCCGCCCCGGCCTCACCGACGCCGACCTCGTCGCCGGCGCGCCGGACGTCGGATTCCCGGTGCTCGTCAAACCCTCCGCCGGTGGCGGCGGCAAGGGTATGCGTCTGGTCGAGCGTGCCGAGGATCTACCCGCAGCGTTGACGAGCGCTCGCCGGGAGGCGGCCTCGTCCTTCGGAGACGACACCCTCTTCCTCGAGCGATTCGTGTTGCGGCCCCGGCACATCGAGGTACAGATCCTCGCCGACGGACACGGCAATGTCATCCACCTCGGCGAACGCGAATGCAGTCTGCAGCGCAGGCACCAGAAGGTCATCGAGGAGGCTCCGTCTCCCCTACTCGACGAAGCAACCCGCGCACGCATCGGCGAGGCCGCCTGCAACACTGCCCGCAGTGTCGACTACTCCGGTGCCGGCACGGTCGAATTCATCGTCTCGGCCGATCGCCCCGACGAGTTCTTCTTCATGGAGATGAACACTCGTCTTCAGGTCGAGCATCCGGTCACCGAGATGGTGACCGGTCTCGACCTCGTCGAGTGGCAGGTTCGGGTGGCGTCGGGCGAGCCCCTCACTCTCGCGCAGGACGACATCACGCTCACCGGACATGCCATCGAGGCCCGCGTGTACGCCGAGGACCCCGGCCGCGGATTCCTCCCCACGGGCGGTGCCGTCGTCGGATTGCGTGAGCCCTCTGCGCCGGGGATTCGCGTCGACTCCGGTCTCGCCGTCGGAACGGAGGTGGGCAGCAACTACGACCCCATGCTGTCCAAGGTCATCGCGCACGGTCCCGATCGCGCGACCGCATTGCGCAGCCTCGATCGTGCACTGGCCGACACCGCAGTGCTCGGGGTGATCACCAACATCGAGTTCGCTCGATTCCTGCTCGCCGACAACGATGTTCGAGCCGGCAATCTCGACACCGGCCTACTCGACCGCCGTGTCGAGGATTTCGTGGCCGCCGAGGCCACCGACGAGGCGCTGATCGCCGCCGCCGCAGTGCAGTGGCTCGACGCGTGGCAGACCGCGGAACAGGACATCTGGGCAGCACCGTCGGGTTGGCGAGTCGGCGCGCACGCGTCGTTCCATCGTCGCCTCGCGTCCGGAGGTCGGACGGCGCACGTAGCGATCACCGGCACGACAGCCGTGGCAACGGTCGTCGTCGACGACGGATCGCCGCGCACCCTGCGGGCAACGGCCACCGAGAATTCGGTGGATCTGGTGCTCGACGGTCTACGCGAATCGATGACCTTCGCTCGAAGCGGCTCGGCAACATGGATTTCCAGCTCCCGAGGCACCTGGCGAGTCGATCGGATCGCCGAGGCGAGCGTCCGCGAGGACGACGCGCACTCCGGCGATGCCGAGATCCTCTCGCCAATGCCGGGCTCGATCATCGCGATCGGAACAACCACCGGCAGCGCCGTCAGCGCGGGCACGGCCATCGTCGTCGTCGAGGCGATGAAGATGGAACACACCCTCACCACCCCGATCGACGGCACCGTCGAACTGACTGTTGCAGTGGGGGATCAGGTCCGCGTCGACCAGGTCCTCGCCCGAATCGTCCCCAACCACACCGAACAGGACCCATCATGACCGATCATCTGTCGTCCGCGAATCTGCCCGACGAGTACCAGCAGCTGGTCAAATCCGTTGCCGACTTCACCCGCACCGTTGTGGCACCGGTATCGGCGAAACACGATGCCGAGCATTCCTTTCCGTACGAGGTAGTTGCCGGCATGGCGGAGATGGGCCTGTTCGGCCTGCCGTTTCCCGAGGAGTTCGGCGGCATGGGCGGCGATTACTTCGCGCTGTGCCTGGCCCTCGAGGAGCTCGGCAAGGTCGACCAGAGCGTGGCGATGACCCTCGAAGCCGGCGTCTCGCTCGGCGCAATGCCCGTCTACCGATTCGGCAACGACGAGCAGAAGCAGCAGTGGCTGCCCAAGCTCACCGCAGGCAAGGCCCTGGCCGCATTCGGTCTCACCGAGCCCGGTGCCGGCAGCGACGCGGGTGGCACCAAGACCACCGCCAAGCGCGACGGTGGTGACTGGATCATCAACGGCAGCAAACAGTTCATCACCAACTCGGGCACCGACATCACCGAGCTCGTCACCGTCACCGCGGTGACGGGGGTCGACGAAGCGACGGGGCGCAAGCAGATCTCGTCGATCCTCGTCCCCACCGATACCCCGGGATTCGTCGCAGAGGCCGCCTACAACAAGGTCGGCTGGAACGCGTCGGACACCCACCCGCTCAGCTTCACCGATGTGCGCGTGCCGCAGGAGAATCTGCTCGGCGAGGAAGGTCGCGGGTACGCGAACTTCCTGCACATCCTCGACGAGGGCCGGATCGCGATCGCCGCCGTCTCGGTCGGTGCCGCACAGGGTTGCGTGGACGAGAGCGTCAAGTACGCCAAGGAACGTGAAGCATTCGGTCAACCTATCGGCCGCAATCAAGCGATCTCGTTCAAGATCGCCCGCATGGAGGCCCGCGCCCACACCGCGCGAACCGCGTACTACGACGCGGCGGCATTGATGTTGGCGGGCAAGCCGTTCAAGAAAGCTGCGTCCATCGCCAAGCTCGTCGCCTCCGAGGCCGCGATGGACAACGCGCGCGATGCGACGCAAATCCACGGCGGGTACGGCTTCATGAACGAATATGTGGTCGCTCGTCACTACCGCGACAGCAAGATCCTCGAGATCGGTGAGGGGACAACCGAGGTTCAGCTGATGCTCATCGCGCGGAGCCTGGGACTGTGAGCGACAAGCGAATTCGGCAACGTGGCCTGTGGTTCGAGGAGATGGAACTCGGCACCGTCTACGAGCACCGACCCGGCCGCACCATCACCGAGGCCGACAACACGCTGTTCACCACGCAGACGATGAACACGCAGGCCCTGCACCTCGACGCGGCCTACAGCGAGACAACGGCGTTCGGCCAGAGATTGGTGAATTCGATGTTCACCGTCTCCACCCTCGTCGGACTGTCGGTGACGCAGTTGACCCAGGGCACCATCGTGGCGAACCTGGGTTTCTCGGAGGTGTCGTTCCCCAAGCCGCTGTTCCACGGAGACACCCTCTACGCCGAGACCGTGATCTCGGACAAGCGCGAATCGAAATCCCGCCCAGGCGAGGGCATCGTGACGTTCACCCACACCGGTCGAAACCAACACGGGGACGTCGTCGCGATTGCCGTCCGCAAGACGCTCGTCCGGATGCAACCACCGGAGGAGGCGTCGTGACCTGGGTTCCGCCGGGACCGGCGTGGCTGTTCTGCCCGGCAGACCGCCCCGAGCGCTACGAGAAGGCGGCGGCACGAGCAGATGTCGTCATCCTCGACCTGGAGGATGCGGTCGGGGCGGCGGACAAGGCGGGTGCTCGTGAGTCCGTCCTGTCGACCCCACTGGATCCAGCGCGCACCATCGTCCGCGTCAACGCGCACGGCACCGACGATCAGGCTGCGGACCTCGCGGCGTTGCAGCAGACCGAGTACACGACCGTGATGCTCCCCAAATGCGAATCGGCCGAACAGATTGCGGCTTTGGCTCCGTTGAATGTCGTCGCGCTGATCGAGTCTCCGCTCGGCGCGATGACGGTGTTCGACGCCCTCGCCGCCGACAATGCGATCGGTGCCATGTGGGGTGCCGAGGATCTGGTGGCCGCAATGGGTGGCAACTCGAGCAGGCATTCCAATGGACAGTATCGTGCTGTGGCGCAGCATGTTCGGTCGCAGACGCTGCTCGCAGCCAAGGCACGTGGGGTGTTCGCGTTGGACTCGGTGTTCCTCGACATCCCCGATCTCGACGGTGTCCGCGCGGAGTCCGAGGATGCCGTGGCTATCGGCTTCGACGGAAAAGTGGCCATTCACCCGAGCCACATCCCCGTCGTTCGCCAGGCCTATGCACCCACCGCCGAGGAACTCGACTGGGCCACCGACGTGCTCGACGCCGTCGCCCAGAACCGCGGCGTCTTCACCTTCCGTGGCCAGATGGTCGATGCCCCGGTACTCGCGCATGCTCGACGCATCGTCGCCCGCAGGCCGTCGTAGACCGGTAATTGCAGACGCCGTTAATTGTCGGCGCGGTACGGTGGGTGGTCACGAGTACCGGCATCGAAAGGCACGGCAATGACCGCACACGACCCCGCGCTGACGGCGCTGGCGCAGAACTGGCTGGCGCTGGCGGTGCTGCACGGCCGGATCGAGGGTCGGATCGAACGCGCACTACAGGCCGAGCACAACCTCAGTGCTCGTGAATACTGGCTGCTCGACGTCATGGGCAGGCAGCACGACGGGGAGGGCGGGCATCTGCAGATGAAGCAGGTGGCCGACGCCGTCGTACTGAGCCAGAGTGCGACGACGCGACTGGTCACCCGACTCGAAGACCGCGGACTACTCACTCGGTACCTGTGCCCCACCGATCGCCGAGGCATCTACACCGACGTCAGCGAAGAAGGCCTGGCCCTGCTCGAGGCCGCGCGACCGACCAACGATGCGGCGCTGCGCGAGGCACTCGACGAGGCGTCGACCGAGCCGGATCTGATCCCACTGGTCGACGCCGTCCGCCGCGCGGAGGATTGAGAATCACTGCAGGTGAGTGAGCTGGAACGTCGAGGGGTTGAACCGAGGCACATTCTTCCTTACCGTTACTTACGGTACGCAAATACACTTCGGTTGGACGTTTCAGGAGGTACTCGATGAATCGAGCGACTCGGGCATTCTTCAGCCCTGTGGTCGGAGCTATCATCGCGCTGGCTCTCATCTGGGGCTTCGGCTCCGACGTGCCGTTCTGGAAATGCGCGCTGATGGTGGTCGTCGGCGCAGCCGTCGCGTTCGGCCTTAATCTCGCATGGGAGTCCAATCCATGGAATGACGAATCCCCCTCGGAGAGAACTCGATTGTCCGCGCCCTGACGCAACGGCACAGACGGTCGAGATCATGCCAATCCGTCGACGACCTGTCGCGTCGCATCGGAGACGAGACTGTTCATGGCCGGTGAATCTTCGTTGTTCGACGTCGTAGCACTGAGGACGACCACGAGAATTCGTTGCCCGTCCGGTCCCAGCAACAGCCCTGCATCGTTCGAGACGCCGTAACTGCCCGTGCCGGTCTTGTCCGCCGAAGTCCACCCATCGGGGATGCCGGCGCGGAACCGGGCGTCGGAGGTCTGAGTATCGGCCATCCAGGCCAACAGCTGTTCGCGTGAGGCCGCGGTCAGTACATCGCCGTCGAGCAAGGTTCGGTAGCCGGCGGCCATCGAGTTCGGTGTTGTGGTGTCGCGTGGATCTCCGGGGATAGCGGTATTGAGTTCGGGCTCGGTGCGGTCGAGCCGGAACTCGGTGTCGCCCAGCGACCTCGCGAACTCGGTGAGAGCCGCAGTTCCACCGGCCTCGCGAATCAACAAATTGCCGGAGGTGTTGTCGCTCTCGGTCAATGCGGCCGAAGCCAAGTCTGCGATCGTGACTACCGACCCGGGTTCCCAATCGACGGCCGACTCGGGCACCTTATCCGCCGCGGTGATCGTTCTGGTGTCGCTCAGCTGCAGTGCACCTGCATCGACGGCGGCAAGAACGGCACCGAAGGCATACACCTTGAACGTCGAACAGAACGCGAAACGTTCGTCGCCGCGATGACTTTCGGTGGAATCCGAGGCGAGATCGACAGCACTGACGCCGAGTCGAGCATTATCCCTGGCCTCGAAATCGAGATAGACCTGTTCTGTACTGGACTGTTCATCGACGGACTGTTCGGTGGTGGTTGCAGCAGTCTGCGGTGGTTCTACGGTGGTCGTCGCCGAACACGCGACGCCTGTGGTCAGTGTCAGAGTCACCGCTGCGATAGCGGTGATCAGTCGGGTGGAGGTCGAGGTACGCATGGGAGTCACCCGATCACATACGGTTGCTCTCGAGCCACGCACCCAGGGATCATTACCCCGCCCGCACCTGAGCGTTCACAATCGAACACATTGCGCGACTTCCCGCGTCGTCCGCACGATCCTGAACACTCAGGCCCAGGAAGTGACGGCTGTCTGCAAAAAGACTGTTTCGATCACCGCCGTTGACACCACCCCACGCATTGATCGACACGATCTTCACGGCGTCATGATGGCAGACGAGCTCGACCTGGAACAGTCGATTTCGATGCGGCAGTGACGATCCACGAGACGTCGGAGCAGCACCCGAACCGGGACATTGCACACAGCGTCGCGATGCACGGATTCCCCTTCGCCGACGCCGCCGATGCACTCTATGGTTATCCATCACCCGACCAAGAACCGACAGGAGATCGAGCACCCGTGAGTGTGCAGTGGGCCGGCTTCTTGTCGTTGGTGTTGGCCAGCTACATCTCCCCCGGGCCCGACACTGTGATGATCCTGCGCTCGAGCGTGAAAGGGCGGATCGTCGCGATGGCAGCAGCTGCCGGCGCATTGTGCAGCTTGGCCGTGCATATGCTCGTCAGCGCGGTTGGCCTGTCGGCATTGATCGTCGCGCTTCCCGGCATCCTCACCGTCCTTGCAATCCTTGGGGCCGTGTATCTCGCCTACCTCGGTATTCGGGCGCTGATGGCGAGCGTCGGCACGAGGCGTTCAGGCGGGAGTTCCCTCACCGTCGGCCCCGAGTCGGTATCCGGTAGCCATGCCCGTCGACGCGCCTTCCGAAGTACCTTCGTCACCAACTTGACCAACCCGAAGGTGATCCTGTTCTTCGTCGCCGTGTTGCCGCAGTTCGTCGACCGATCGTCCTCGTGGCCTTCGCTATGCAACTCGGAGTCCTGGGTGCCGCCGACGTCCTGGGTGCCGCCGACGTCCTGGTCGGGGTTCTTTATCTGCCGATACTGGTCCTGTTCGGCGTCAGGGCTTTTCGCAACCTCGGCCCGCGAGGACTGGCCAACCTCGAACTCGGAGTAGGTGTTCTGCTGCTGATCTTCGCCGGCGCACTTGTCGTCGACGGCGTTCTGGGTTGAGCCCGACCGGCTGACTCCGCGAACGACTTGTGAGAACGTGGGGTGGTGGAACCCATGCGCCCGGTCGACTATGTGGAGCGGGGACTTTCTTCGGCCGCTCGGCGCGAGCAGCGCTTTTGGCGAGTATTTTACGTATGCCTGTTCATCTGTCAGTTTGTCGCGCTCGTCGTGTACGACATCGGATTCTGGTGGGTAGTCCTGGCCAGTACCACCGCATGGGGGCTCTACACACTGTTCTGGGCTGTGTTCATACGTGACCGCTCTCAGGACTGACCCCCATCGCTGCGTCGGACGGTAAACGCGGCAACCAGCGCGCCGATTACGAAGACGGACGCCGTCAGCATGATGTTCGACCACAGACTGAAGCGAGGGTCAAACGTGAACTGTTGCGGTACAAGGTTCTCCCCGTTGTAGAGGTTCGACACCAGGCTCGCCGCGACGGCCACGACTCCCACCCCGATCACTACGCGCGATCGCAGAGCAACACCCCAGATCAACACCGCTGCCGACATCGTCAACAGCGGTAGCAGTCCACGAATGGTCAAGTTGCCCAGGAAGAACAGCAGGCCGCTCCGCACGGCAACGACTGTGGCAACACACAATCCAACGCTGACCGCGAGCCACAGACGAACGTGCAATTCGGCACCTGATCTACGTTCACGCCACGTGCAGTAGAGAGCAACTGCCCCGATGCACACCGGCAGTGCGATCAGCCAGTAGAGACCCGCTACCGGTGATGCGAGATACGCGGATCCGCCGAACCACATCGGACTCGATACCGACTCCCCGGAACCGAGCGGCTGCCGAACGTAGAACGGCAACGCGCCGATGAACAAAGCCGCGATGAGCAACAGAGGGACGGACAACCACGCGGTGACGGCATGCGGTCGAGAATCGGCACCGACGCCGTCCAGCCGAGCCCGTTCGTTCGAGATTCTACCCGGACGATCGCTCACGTGAACTCCCTCGACGACGTCATCAAACCCTACGCCCGGTTTGTTTTGATTGTCGAGATCAGAGCTCCACCGCCGCACCACGCGAGGGCAACGAAAAAGCCCCGAACCGCATCGCTGCAGTTCGGGGCTTCTTCTTCTGTGCGCCCGAAGGGATTCGAACCCCTAACCTCTTGATCCGTAGTCAAGTGCTCTATCCGTTGAGCTACGGGCGCATGTTCAGTTATTCAACTGGTCCAGCTGAACGGCAACGATCTACCGTTCGTGGCGGAGGCGAGAGGATTTGAACCTCCGGTCCCGGTGAAAGGACAAGTCATTAGCAGTGACTCCCATTCGGCCGCTCTGGCACGCCTCCTAGGCTGCCGGCCCTCTCGGACCGCCGAGGAAAGAGATTACCCACAGCGGAGGCCAGAAGGCAAAACGGCTGGTCGACGCCTGTGGTTCGCGCGTCGTTCGCGTCGAAGATGCTTGTTGCTCTTCAGCGCATGAAGCTGTCGAACCAGTCGAAGATTCGGGTCTGCGCGTCCACGAGCGCGGCGGCTGCGGGGTCGCTGTGGTCGGAGCTGCCGGGTTGTTCGCGGGGATGGTCGGCTCGATGCTTCAGCCCCGAATAGCTGACGACGTTCGTGGCCACTGAGGCGCGCGTGGCGGCGTCGCGAAGGGCTTCGATGTGTTCCGGTGGGGTGTGCGGGTCGTCCTCGCCGTAGAGACCGAGCCAGGGGGCCTGCAGCTTGGGTGCGGCCTCGACCAACGCGACAGCGTCGGAGTTGAGCGGTTCGACGATGCCGGCGGCAGCAACACTGACCGCCGCCCCGACCGGACGGCTGGTGGCCACGATCAACGCTGCTGTGCCTGCGTCGTCGAACCCGATCACCCCGACACAATCGGGATAGACACCGCGCTGGACGAGCCAGTCGGAGGTGGCATCGAAGTCCGCGAAGAGGTCGTCGCCGAAGACTTCCTTGTCGTCGCCGTGGCCTCGGTGGAACAGGTTCGGCGCGACGGCGAGCCAGCCTTCCAGCGCGAGTGCGCGCAGCAGGTCGAGCAGGGACTCGGGCACTTCACGTGCCTCGTGCAGCACGACGATTCCACCGCGAGGTGGACCATCGGGTTCGACGGCCGTCAACGGCACTTTCTCGCGCGGGGGTGATTCGTGCGCGGTCGTGTCCACCACGTCGTCCGCACCGACCGTGGGCGCGGAGGCGGACCGAAGAACTGCGACGTCGCTCAATATTCCCGACATACTTATCGAAGATAGGACGATCGGTCCGGTCGTGCACAGCAATATCACGGACGCGCAGAAGTCAACCCCGAACCTGGGCGCATAATGGCAGCCGTGACCGCGCGCATCCGCCCCGACCTCGACGCCATCCCCGCCTACGTTCCCGGCCGCACCTTTCCGGGTGCGATCAAACTGGCGAGCAACGAAACGACGCAGGGACCGCTGCCGAGCGTGCGCGACGCGATCGCGGAGGCCGCCGGTGGCGTCAACCGCTACCCCGACAACCGAGCGACCGCGCTCGTCGAGTCACTGGCGAAGAAGCTCGGAGTCGCCGCGGAGAACGTGGCCGTCGGCAGTGGTTCGGTCTCGCTGTGCCAGGAGGTCGTACAGATCACCTGCGGTCCCGGCGACGAAGTGCTGTTCGCCTGGCGCTCGTTCGAGGCATATCCCATCGTCACCAGCGTCGCCGGCGCGACACCTGTGCTGGTTCCGTTGACCGCCGACCACGTGCACGACCTCGACGCGATGCTTGCGGCCATCACCGACCGCACCCGGCTGATCTTCGTCTGCAACCCGAACAACCCGACCGGAACCGTCGTTCAGCGCGACAAGCTCGAGGCGTTTCTCGATGCGGTGCCGTCGAACATTCTCGTGGTCCTCGACGAGGCCTACTTCGAGTACACCCGCCCCGACGCAGGCAACCACACCGACGGAGTGGAGCTGGCACGCGGACGACGCAATGTGATCGTGCTGCGGACGTTCTCGAAGGCCTACGGACTCGCCGGCTTGCGGGTGGGCTACGCGGTGGCCGATCCCGAGGTGATCACGGCACTGTCGAAGGTGCGGATCGCCTTCGCAGTCAGCACCGTTGCCCAGCAGGCTGCGGTGGCGTCGCTGGAGGCGTCGGCAGAGCTGCTGGCCCGCACCGATGCCCTCATCGCGGAACGGGATCGTGTGCGCGACGCGCTCGTTGCGGGCGGCTACGACGTCGGCGCATCGCAGTCCAACTTCGTCTGGCTGCCGCTGGCCGAACGCTCGGGTGAGTTCGCCGCTTCTGCAGCCGAACAGGGCGTACTGCTGCGCGCCTACGGAAACGACGGAGTGCGGGTCACCATCGGCGACCCGCACGAGAACGACGCGTTTCTGAAGTTCGCTCTACAGACCTAGCGCGCGCTCGAGCGTCGGCCAGGATTCACGCAGGTCGTCCTGCCAGTACGGCCACTGATGGATGCCGTACGGGCGATAGACCACTGTCGCGGGGATGTCCAGCGACCGAAGCCGAGTATCGAACACCGTTGTGCAGTACAGCGCGGCCGCCTCGAGCGGTCCACCCATCAGGGCGCTCTCGACTCCGCTGCCACCGGGGCCGAGCTCGTACGGACCGGGTAGGCCGGTGCCGACGGACAGGTAGACGTCCTTGCCGCGGAGCGCCTCGGCATTACGCGACGGATCGTGCTCGACCCACTTGGGATCGGTGTTCTCGCCCCACATGTTGGTTGCGTTGCCGCCGTTGGTGGCGACGGTGGCACGCACCGCGTCCTTGAAGTTGGTCTGCGAATTGTCGTAGCAACCGCTCAGGCCGGCGACGCCGGTGTAGAGGCTGGGGTGACGTGTCATCAGGTCCATCGCGGCCTGGGCACCCATCGAGACACCCGAGATCGCGTTGGTGCCGTTACCGGAGAAGCGCGCATCGATCAGCGGCGGCAACTCCGACGTCAGGAACGTCTCCCAGTTGTTCACGCCCAGCACCGGGTCCGGCACGTTCCAGTCCGTGTAGTAGCTGCTCGATCCACCGACCGGGAGCACGACGTTGACCTGCTTGTCGGCGAAGAAGTCGACGATGTCGGTCTTCTGCGTCCAGGTGCTTTCCTTGTAATCGGATTCCTTGCCCGCGCTCACACCGTCGAGCATGTACAGCGTCGGACGAGACACCGCCTGCGCGGCCGGAAGAAGAACCTGAACCTGGATGGCGCGGCCCATGGCCGGCGACTCCACCCACACGGCAGCGCGGCGGTCGGTCAGCATGTCCACCCGATCGATGCGCGCCGAGGGCAATGGCTGGGACTGAGCGGCGATGCCAGGAGCCGCACCGGCGCCATCGGAACTGCCGGTATCGGGGAGCGGCTGCGCCCCGGCAAGACCCGAACCCAGCAGCGACACTGCCAGAGCAGCTCCCGCTACTGCCAACACTCGACGGTGCATCAGATTGCCCATCCTCCCCCGGCGCACCCTCACGGGGCGCAACACAAACAACATCCGTCACTCAACGTACCCACCTATATGCGCGCACGCTAAAGCTGTGGGTTCGCTCACAATAGCCGCGGATACACGGGTACAAAAGTCCGCGTGATCCTTTGTTACATGTACTCGAGACATAACGGTCTACCTGGTCGGATGTCCTCGCGGACACCGCTACCGCGAGGGCACTCAATGTGACATTCGGTGGACTTTTCGGGGGTCGATGTCACATCGAGTGGACCTCTGGGAGTGTCAGCCGCGGCCGGTTTCGCCCTGCAGCTTGTCGATCATTTCCGACGCTTGCGCCTTGTTGAGACCCTCGGGAACTTCCTCGCCCGCTTCCTGCGCAAGAGTGCTCAGGTAGCTCTTCTGCGGGCCGGTCATCGGCTGGTCGCCGGTGACCCAATCGTCGGGATCCTTCTCGGGGTTCTGGTTGACCTGCTCGTTTTCGCTCATACGTTCGTAGATACGCCGAATCGATGGGTTCCAAACACGTTTGCCCGTGTGCGCTCGGGCGTAGGTCACTCGAATGACTTGATTGACAGTTCAACAATTCACCGAGGATGCTCCACATCACATCCCCTCGATTGGAGTTCCATGAAGACGAAGAACCTGCTGGTCAAGATCGGCATCAGCGGCGTGATCGCGGCGGCCGCCCTGGTCACCGCCCCGGCCGTAGCGTCGGCCGATCCGATCACCGACTTCCTCTGCAACAGTGGTTCGGCCCAGTTCTGCCCGGTTCTCCTGCCCCCACCCCCGGCCCCACTGGCAGCTCCCGCGCCCGCACCCCGTCAGGGCGGCACATTCCAGTACGAGAACTGCGACGCGGCGCGCGACGCCGGAGCCGACCCGGTCTATCGGGACGAGTACGGCTACGGACCTCATCTCGACCGCGACAACGACGGCATCGGCTGCGAGTAGCGAGTTCGCACTTGTGCAGGTAGATGGCACTGATTTGTCTGCACAAGTGCGGTCTCGGCGGGCGGATACGCTCATCCGGTGAGACGACGCCAGCAACCGCCCCTGGCGAAGCGGTACGGTCTCGATCCCGCCCGAATTCGGATGCCCGAGGACGGCCCCTGGCTCACTGTTCGTGACTTCCTCACCGCTACGGAGTCACGCATTCCCCCGCACCGGATCGACGCCATGCTCGCCGCCGGTGACATCGTCGACATGGCCGGCCCCATCTCCTTCGACGCTCCATACGTTCCCGGCGAGGCGGTCTGGTTCCACCGCGACCTACCGTCGGAAACCGTTGTGCCGTTCGATATCTCGATCGTGCACCGGGACGACGCGTTGCTCGTGATCGACAAGCCTCACTTTCTGTCGACCATCCCCCGCGGCGGACATATTCTGCAGACCGCGCTCGTACGATTGCGTCTCGAACTCGAACTGCCGCAACTGGTGCCCGCTCACCGGCTCGATCGTGTGACCGCTGGCCTGGTCCTGTTCGTCGTGGATCCGACACTGCGCGGCGCGTATCAAACGCTCTTCTAGGATCGCGAGGTCCGCAAGGAGTACGAGGCAATCGCGCGCTACGACCCGTCGCTCACCCTGCCGACCGTCGTTCGCAGTCGAATCGTCTCGGAGAAGGGGCAATTCACCGCCCACGAGGTCGACGGAGAACCCAACGCGCACACCACCGTCGAACTACTGGAGCATCGAGACGGACTCGGTCGCTATCGACTGACACCGGTGACCGGCCGCACCCATCAACTGCGATTGCACATGAATGCACTCGGCGTGCCCATCCTCGGCGACGATCTCTACCCGACAGCCACCGGCCGAGCCGTCGACGATTTCACCGACCCGCTCCAATTACTCGCCAGTGCAATCGAATTCACGGACCCGATCTCGAAAGCCCCGCGACGCTTCGAGACCGGATTAGGCCTGGAGCGGTGGGTACCAGATGTCGGCCCGTGACTTCCGGCTCCGCTCGGCTACTCGGGATGTCGATCACGCTCGGACTTCACGAGTTCCTTCGTGCGCACCAAGCGCAGCGCAGTGACCAACACGACGCCCCCGATGATGTTGAAGAGCACTGTGTAGCCGAACCAATCGATCCAGTCTCGGTAACTCACGTCCGCACCCGCGTGGATGGCTCCGAAAATCAGCAAGGAATCGAGAATCGAGTGGAACAACTGCAATCCGGCCAGCAGGAACCCTGCCGCCATGGCAGCAATGATCCGCGCGACATCAGAGGTTGTTCCTTGCTGCATGCGAGTCAGCAACGTCATCGTGCTGCCGCCGAGAACGGCGAGGCAGATCGATTGGAGATTCAGCGGTGCGTCGACGAAATGATGTGCCGCCTCGGACAGCACCTCGAGCCACTGCGGAAACGCGTGTGCAATCAACCACATAACGAACCAACCGCCCAGCAGATTCGCCAGCAACGTTCCGACCCACAGCCTCGCCAGCTGCAGAGGTGTTCCGTCGCGGGCAACCACCGCCGCGATCGGCATCAGGAAGTCCTCGGTGAACAGCTCACCATGCGCGAGATAGATGGCCACCAGGCCGATGCCGAACGCAAGGCCCGCCAGCAGATGACTTCCGGTCTCGTCCAGCACCGCGAGATAGGCCATCACACCCAGAGCAACTTCGAGCCCGCCGAAGAATCCGGTGATCAGCACTGTGCGCACGGTCCGGTGCAATCGCTCTGCACCTTCGGAGACGACAGCGTCGAAACTTTCCTCGAGTTCCTCTTCCAGAGGTCCCTCGTTGTCGCCATCGTTGCGCCGCGCTTCTTCACTCATTCGCAGGTAGTACCCACTGAGTTGGTATCGATACCAGCTCGTCGGGAATCCTGCATTTCGAGTTTCGAACGGGGCAAACAAAACCGGCCCACCCTCGCGGGTGGACCGGGGTAGAACTTGTGGCGGAAGCGGAGGGATTTGAACCCCCGGACGCTTTTACACGTCTCTCGCTTTCAAGGCGAGTGCATTGGGCCGCTCTGCCACGCTTCCGTGTGCGATCTTAAACGGCCGAGCGGCCCGAGGCCCAATCGCCCCTCACCGTCGCGGTGTCGAGCCGGACGCGTCCATCGCGGCGTCGACCTTCTCGAAGATGTCGCCCAGCACCTCCAGTTCGTGGGGCGAGAGTATGTCGACGAGGTGCTGACGGACGCCGCGGACGTGCGTGGGTGCCGCCTCCGACAATCGCCGACGCCCTTCCTCGGTGATCACCGCCAGCACGCCTCTGCCGTCGTTGACGCAGGTACTGCGAGACACCATGTCCTGCAGTTCCATTCGCCTGATCTGATGCGTCAGGCGACTTCTCGAGGACAGGACACCGTCGGCGAGCTCACTCATTCGGATGGAGCCGTCGACCGATTCCGACAACATCACCAGGATGCGGTACTCGGCCATCGACAGATCGTGGCGATCCTGCAGATCCTTGTTCAATACCCCCATCAATCGTTGCCCGCCGTCCATATAGGCGCGCCATGCTTTCATTTCCGCAGTGTCGAGCCACTGCGGGTCCCCCCCGGGACCAATGGCTAATTCGGCCGTCACGCGTGTCATCTTAGGCGGGAAATCTACCCACGAGTAGGTTGACGCGGTTCGAGGCCCCGTTCGGCACAGCGCCCTATGGTCGAGGTATGACCGATCCCTACATCGACCCGCCGTACGTTGCCGCCGACGATCGCTACGAGTCCATGCTGTTCCGCCGAGTGGGCTCACGGGGCCCCCGACTTCCGGCAGTGTCGTTGGGACTGTGGCACAACTTCGGTGACGACGTACCGCTGATGAACCAGCGCGCGATCCTGCGTCGCGCATTCGATCTCGGCATCACGCATTTCGATCTGGCCAACAATTACGGCCCGCCGTACGGCAGCGCGGAGAAGAACTTCGGCCGCATCTTCTCCGAAGATTTCGCCGGATACCGCGATGAGCTGATCATCTCCAGCAAGGCCGGCTGGGACATGTGGCCCGGCCCCTACGGCTTCGGCGGCTCTCGCAAGTATCTGTTGTCCTCGCTCGAACAATCCTTGACCCGAATGCGACTCGACCACGTCGACATCTTCTACAGCCATCGCCCCGACCACGACACCCCGATCGAAGAAACAGCAGGCGCACTGATCAGCGCTGTGCAGCAGGGCAAAGCCCTGTACGCGGGCATCAGCTCGTACAAGCCCGAGGGCACGCAGAAGATGACAGACCTGCTCGCCGAAGCGGGTGTTCCCCTGCTGATCCATCAGCCCAGCTACTCGATGGTCAATCGGTGGATCGAACCCGAACTGCTCGCTACCCTCGACGCGGTGGGCGCGGGCGTCATCGCCTTCTCGCCTTTGGCCCAAGGCATGCTCACCGACAAGTACCTCGACGGTGTTCCCTCGAATTCGCGAGCAGCGCAGGGTAAATCACTGAATCCGGATTGGCTCACCGATGACCACATCGGACATCTCCGGGCGTTGAACGACATTGCCGCCACCCGCGGCCAATCCCTCGCACAACTCGCGCTGAGCTGGGCCCTGCGCGACCCACGCGTGACGTCGGTACTGATCGGCGCATCGAGCGTCGAACAGCTCGAGAACAACGTGGCGGCTTTGAAGAACCTGGACTTCACCGACGCCGAACTCGCCGAGATCGACACGCATGCCGAGGACTTCGGAATCAATCTCTGGGACCTGTAAAGGTGCCTGCGGCAGTGGTGCAGTTAAGCGCTCCAGAGGGCACCTAACCGCACCACTGCGCCGGAGGCGCACTATGGAGACATGCGTGCCATCACACTGAAAGAATTCGGCGATCCCGACGTCATGGAATGGACCGAGGTCCCCGACCCCCGCCCCGGCCGCGGACAGGTGATCATCGATGTCTCGGCCACCGCCGTCAACCGCGCCGACCTGATGCAGCGTCAGGGCAATTACCCACCGCCTCCGGGTGCCAGCGACATCCTCGGACTCGAGTGCTCGGGCATCATCTCCGAACTCGGTGAGGGCGTCAGCGGCTGGAACGTCGGAGACAGGGTCTGTGCACTGCTGGCCGGCGGCGGCTACGCCGAGCAGGGCGCCGTACCCGCCACCCAACTCTTCCCCATTCCGCAGGGCCTCGATCTACATGTCGCAGCGGCACTTCCGGAAGTCGCCTCGACGGTGTGGTCCAACCTGGTGATGGACGCACACATGCGTTCGGGGCAGGTACTGCTCATCCACGGCGGCGGCAGTGGAATCGGCACGCACGCAATCCAACTGGCCAAACAGATGGGCGTAACCGTCGC
>NZ_LVCU01000548.1:0-13325 GCF_001647185.1 Rhodococcus sp. EPR-147 | reverse complement strand
CGAGATCCGTTCACAGACAGAGGATCACGGAGCAGACCTGATCCTGGACAACATGGGCGCGAAGTACCTCGACCGCAACCTCGACGCATTGGCCATGGACGGCACCGTCGTCACCATCGGAATGCAGGGCGGAGTGAAGGGCGAGCTGAACTTCGGCAAACTCCTCGCCAAGCGCGGCTCGGTACACGCAGCCGGATTGCGCGGCCGACCCGAAACCGGGCCGTCGAGCAAAGCGAACATCGTCGCAGAGATGACCGCACACCTGTGGCCGATGATCTCCGAGGGCCGCGTGACCGCCGTCGTGCACGCCGAGATTCCGATAACCGAAGCGGCGCAAGGACATCGAATGCTCGACGAGGCCGAGACCATCGGAAAAGTGATTCTGCGAATCCAGTAGCGCAGCTCAGCGGTCGTGCGCGGAACCTCGTAGTGGGCTACGAGGCCGGAGTGGAGCCTGCGGAACGACCCGGAGGCTCCTCGTGCGCGTGCGGCACAGCCGCTCTCAGAGGGCGAGGGCGGTGAGCGCTTTGACGAGTTGATCGATCTCGTAGCGGGTGGTGTACGGAGCCAGACCGATGGTGACGGCACCACCCTCGTCGTTGACGCCCAACGCGTCGAGCAACCGACTGCCACCGTGGACTCCGCTGACACTGCCGATTCTGGCCTGCGCGAGTTGCTCGGACACCTTCACCGCTGGCATGCCCTCGACGGTGAAGCTCAGAGTGGGGATGCGCGTCGGTGCATTGCCGAGCACCATCACGTGGTCCAGCGAACCGAGCGCCTTCATCAGGTAATCGAACAGACCGTCGTGGTAGTGCTGCAGCGATCCGATCGACAGCTCGAGGCGCTCGCGACGCGTCCCGGTCGCTGCGTCGTCGAGATTGGCCAGGTAGTCGATGGACGAGACCACGCCGGCCAACAACGCGTACTGGTGACTGCTGACCTCGAGCCGCGCCGGCCCCTTGGCCGACGGATTGAGCGACATCGACGGCAACTGTTCCAGCAGCGTCGGATCGCGGAAGATCAACGCACCGACCGACGGCCCACCCCAAGCGGCGGTGTCGATCGCGACGATGTCGGCCCCGAGTTCCTTGATGTCGACGTGGGCGTAGGGGGCAGCTCCGGCCGCGTCGACCACGATCAGCCCACCGACCTCGTGCACCAGATCCGCCGCGACCCGAACATCGGGCGCACTACCGACGATCGGCGACGCAGCAGTGACGGCGACGAGCCGAGTGGTGGAGGTGATCAGATCGTCGAACTGCCAGGTGGGCAATTCGCACGTATCGATCTCGACCTCGGCCCATCGGACATGCGCGCCCGACCGGCTGGCCACCCGCAGCCACGGTGCGACGTTTGCTTCCTCGTCCAGACGTGAGAGCACCAGACCGGTTCCCAGGCCCAGCCGCGAGCTCATCGAGTCCGCGAGCCAGGACAGCAGCGTCGCGCGGTCCGGGCCGATGACGACACCGGACGGATAGGCACCGACCAGATCGGCGATCGCGACGCGGGCGGATTCCAGCAGAGCTGCACTGCGCTTGGCCGAGGTGTTGCCGGCCGAATGATTGGAGGCACTGTGCCGAAATGCGGTGGACACAGCGGTCGACACGCGGTCCGGGATCAGCATCCCCAGCTGAGGGTCGAGATGAATCCACCCGTCACCGAGCGAGGGGATGGAACCTCTCACTCGCGCGACGTCGTAACCCATGCCGGACACTCTAAGCGCCGACCGGTGAAGCATGTGTTCCACGTCCTGTTTCCCCAGGGAACGGTTGCCCACCTCGCACGCTCGATCCTCCCGGCCTCCACTGTTCCCGACGACCGAACCAGGATAATCGCCCCTGACGATCGCGCAACGGCGAGCGAGGCGTAATGATGGATATATGACTCAATCCGAGCCGAACAGCGCGCCCGATGACCATGTCGTTGTGATCGGCCCCAACGGGGAACCGCTCGCCCTGAGCCGCGAGGAAGCGACGGCCGCTGCGGCCCGCGCCGCCGGATCCTCCGCGAACGAAGGATCGGACGATGGATCGGGCCTGTCGGAGATGGTCGAGCAGCCCGCGAAGGTGATGCGCATCGGCACGATGATCAAGCAGCTGCTCGAGGAGGTGCGCGCCGCGCCGCTCGACGACGCGAGCCGGACGCGGCTGAAGGAAATCCACAAGTCGTCCATCCACGAACTCGAACAGGGCCTCGCACCGGAACTGCGCGACGAGCTCGAGCGCCTGGTACTGCCCTTCGGCGACGACGTCGTCCCCACCGACGCGGAACTGCGCATCGCGCAGGCTCAGCTCGTCGGCTGGCTCGAAGGTCTGTTCCACGGCATCCAGACGGCCCTGTTCGCTCAGCAGATGGCCGCGCGGGCTCAACTCGAACAGATGCGGCAGGGCGCGTTGCCTCCCGGTGTGATGGGTGCCCCGGGTGGCGGCCAGGGTGGCGGGGGCCACGGCGGCGGCGGTACCGGCCAGTATCTGTAGCAAGCTCGGAATGAGCGCAGTCTCCGAAGAGAGGTAGTGTCGACCGTCGTGTCGGCACCAGCGAAGGATCCCGAGAGCGAGGCAGGAGACCAGATGCCTGCTCCGGTTTCGGACTCACAGACTTATCGGCGCGCTTTCGGCGACCTGAAAACCGGTTTCAACCAGCGCGAGCTGTGGCTGCATCTCGGTTGGCAGGACATCAAGCAGCGGTACCGCCGGTCGGTGATCGGTCCGTTCTGGATCACCATCGCCACCGGCGTGCAGGCCATCGCGATGGGTCTGCTGTATTCGGTCCTGCTCAACATCGATCTGCGCGAGTTCCTGCCACACGTCACCGTCGGCCTGATCGTCTGGGGACTGATCAGCGCCGCGATCCTCGAAGGCGGAGACGTCTTCGTCGCGAACGAGGGCTTGATCAAACAGCTGCCCAGTGCGCTGAGCGTGCACGTCTATCGCCTGGTGTGGCGTCAGCTGCTGCTGTTCGGTCACAACATGCTGATCTACGTGATCATCATCGCGATCTTCTGGCCCGAGGGCGGGCTGCACTGGACCGTGATCTTCGCGATCCCCGCGCTGGTGCTGATTCTGCTCAATGCCGTGTGGGTGTCCATTCTGTTCGGCATCGTCGCCACCCGCTACCGCGACATCGCCCCGATCCTCGGCAGCTTCGTGACGCTGATGTTCTTCATGACGCCGATCGTGTGGACCACCTCAGGCCTGCAGTCCATGGGCGGCGAGGCCGCGAACCGCGCCAAGCTCGTCGAGATCAACCCGCTCTTCCACTACCTCGACATCATCCGGGCCCCACTGATCGGCGAGGATCAGCAGGCGTACCACTGGTACATCGTGCTCGGGTTCACCGTCGTCGGCTGGGCGCTGGCCATCGTCGCACTCAAGAAGTACCGGGCCCGCGTGCCCTACTGGGTTTAGGGGTATTCGAGTTGTCCATCAGCATCAGCACTCACGACGCGTGCGTCGACTTCCCGATCTTCGACGCCAAGACGCGGTCACTGAAGAAGGCGTTCCTCGGCAAGGCCGGTGGTGCGATCGACCGCAACTCGTCCGACGTCGTCGTCGTCGAAGCTCTCAAGAACATCACGATGAACCTGAAGGACGGCGATCGCGTCGGACTGGTGGGTCACAACGGTGCGGGCAAGTCGACGCTGCTGCGGCTGCTCTCGGGCATCTACGAGCCGACGCGAGGCAGCGCCACCATCCGCGGCCGCGTCGCGCCGGTGTTCGATCTGGGCGTCGGTATGGACCCCGAGATCTCCGGCTACGAGAACATCATCATCCGTGGCCTGTTCCTCGGGCAGACGCGCAAGCAGATGCTCGCGAAGATGGACGAGATCGCCGACTTCACCGAACTCGGCGACTACCTCGACATGCCGCTGCGGACCTACTCCACGGGCATGCGCGTGCGCGTCGCGATGGGCGTGGTCACCAGCATCGACCCGGAGATCCTGCTGCTCGACGAGGGCATCGGAGCCGTGGACGCGGAATTCATGAAGAAGGCGCGTCACCGCCTGCAGGAGTTGGTGAAGCGCTCGGGAATCCTGGTGTTCGCCAGCCACTCCAACGAATTCCTGGCTCAGCTGTGCGATACCGCGATGTGGATCGATCACGGCCAGATTCGGCAGCAGGGCGGCATCGAGGACGTGGTGCGGGCATACGACGGTGACGACGCGGGAGACCACGTCGCGCAGATCTTGAAGGAGATCGAGCGGGAGGATGCAGCCGGTGGCTGACAAGATTGTCGGGGTCATCGTCACGCACAAGCGGCGTGAGTTGTTGGCTCTCTCCCTCGATGTCATCGGTGCGCAGACGCGTCCGCTCGATCATCTGGTCGTCGTCGACAATGCCGACGAGACCGCCGTACGCGAACTGGTCGAATCGACCGACCTGCCGACGACGTATCTCGGCTCGCAGCACAATCTGGGTGGTGCGGGCGGGTTCGCACTCGGGATTCTGTATGCGCTCTCGCTCGGCGCGGATTGGGTGTTCCTCGCCGACGACGACGGCCGCCCCGAGGGCCCGAAGGTGCTCGAGACCCTTTACGACTGCGCTCTCACCCACGGCCTCGACGAGGTCTCCCCCGTCGTCTGCGACATCGAGGATCCGGACCGGCTGGCCTTTCCGCTGCGCCGCGGCGTCGAATGGCGTCGGCTGCGGTCCGAATTGATCGACCCGGCGAACCCGGACGACGACCTTCTCGAAGGCATCGCCTCGCTGTTCAACGGAGCACTGTTCAAGGCGTCGACGATCGACGCAGTGGGCGTGCCCGATCTACGCCTGTTCGTGCGCGGCGACGAGGTGGAAGTGCATCGCCGATTGCAGCGATCGGGCCTGAAGTTCGGCACGTGCTTGACGACCGCCTACGTGCATCCCAACGGGGCCGAGGAGTTCAAGCCGATCCTCGGCGGCCGGATGCACACGCAGTACCCGGAGGACGCGACCAAGCGCTACTTCACGTACCGCAATCGCGGCTACCTGATGTCGCAGCCCGGTATGCGAAAGCTGTTGCCGCAGGAGTGGATTCGGTTCACCTGGTTCTTCCTGATCACCACCCGTAACCCGAAGGGTCTGGCCGAATGGTTCCGGTTGCGCGGGCTGGGGCGTCGGGAACACTTCCGTAGGCCCTAGCACCGCTCGTCATGGGGTGCGCGGACCCGCGTGATACCGCTACCGTGTGCCCATGACGGAACCTCGGAAGCTCGCTGATCGCATCAAGTCGTCGGCACGGGAGAAGCTTCAACGGGCGATCGGCGAGGTTCTGGCTCAGCAGACCGCTCAGCTGGCCGAACAGACCAGCGATCAGCAGGCGAAATTGCTCGACGTCCTCGAACGCCAGCGGCGTGAGATCGACGATCTGCACGCGTTCATCCGCGGCCTCGAGATGCGGATGCGTCGCGATATTCCGTACGCCTCCGACGTCGAAGCAGCCGCCCAGAGTGCCGAATTCGCCGAAGAGATGATGCCGCAGGCCCCCACGTTCCTGCGGCCGCACGCGACGCTGCGGTTCGCCCTCGGCGAGGTCTCCATCCGCGGCATGGCACTCGAGTTCGGCGTCGCCAGCGGAACGACGCTCGAGATCATCGCCGAGGAATTGAGCTCACGCAAGGACATCACCGTCGTCGCCGGATTCGACGTGTTCTCCGGCCTCCCCGAAACCTGGCGCACCGGTTTCCCGAAAGGGCTCTTCGAGCAGGACACCATCCCCGAAGTGCCGGGCGCACAGATCGTCCCCGGGTTGTTCGAGGACTCCCTGCCGGGCTTCCTGAAGGGCCATCACGAGAAGCTGGCGTTCCTGCACCTGGACGCCGACCTGTACTCGTCGACGGTCACCGTGCTGGATCTGGTGGCCGATCGACTCGCGGTGGGCACGGTGATCGTGTTCGACGAGTACTTCAACTTCCCCGGCTGGCGCAACCACGAGTACCGGGCGTGGACGGAATTCGTCGCACGCACCGGTACCGAGTTCGACTACCTCGGCTACACCGCCGACAACGAACAGGTCGTCGTACGCATTCGCACGGCCCCGACAGTTCGCGCGAAATAGCTACTGGCCGTAGAGGCGAGCCCAGTTCTCTCGGCTTGTCAGCTCGGGCACCGCTGCGCGGTAAGACGCAGCGACCGTCGGGGTTTCGGTGCGCAGACGCTTGAGTGCGGTCACGCCGCGCTTGAGCAGCTCGACCGCATGTTGCTTGTTGCGCTGGCGAACTCGGACGCCCTCCTGCGAGCGATCGGTGACGATCGCGTGGGAGAACAGCGAGACGTGCCACCAGTGGGCGTCGTCGGCGGAGATGGCGACCGGACCGGGGTTGACCGTGCCGCGCCACTGATTGAGCATCCGCTTGGCCAACACGGCGAATTCCATGCTCTTCTTCGGGTGCGGTCCCGCGGGGGTGATGAACATATCCGCCGGACGCACACCGGGAACGTCGTTGGCGTTGTGCCGCTTGGTTTCTCCGTACGCAGCACGTTCGCGTCGGATGGAACCGGCAGCGTCCATGCCGCCGTCGAGCAGATTTTCCGGACCGGCCAGGAAGTCCTCGACGGCCTTGATCAGCGTGTACGCCATGCCGTACTGCATCGACACCAGGTACCGCAGCAGATCGGTGAACAGCTGCTTGGCGAGCGTCCTACCGTCGAGCTCGATGTGCAGGGCGGCGGTGATCATGCCGTTGCGCAGGTTGAAGTAGCGGTGCCACTCGTCCCAGTCCTTCCACGCGAAGTCGGCATGCCATACAGCTGCACCGGGCAGCGTGACTGTCGCGAAACCATTTGCACGAGAACGGTATCCGTACTCGATGTCGTCCCACTGGAAGAACAGCGGCAGCGGGTATCCGACCTGGCCGACGATCTCGGACGGGATGAGGCACGACCACCAGCCGTTGTAGCCGGCGTCGACGCGAACGTCCTGCTGGCGCTTGCGCTTGAACGCGCTCTTGTCCGAAATTGCGTTCTTGACGTGCACTCCGGCTTCGAGCTTCTGCAGGTTCGCCACCTCGGCACCGACATGCACGCGATCGGGGTGCAAGAGGTAGAGCATCTGCGCGCCGATGATCGCCGGCTCGACGGTCATGTTGGCGAACGAGTTCATCCGCACTATCGCCTCGGGCTCGCACAGCACGTCGTCGTCCATGAAGATGACGTTGGCCGGATCGCCGCCCTTGCCCTGCACCTCGTACAGCCCGCGGGTGAATCCGCCCGCACCGCCGAGGTTGGGCTGGGTGATGTAGACGAGCTTGTCGCCGAGCTCGGCCGCCACGCGCTGGAACTTCTCGCGCGTCTGCACCTGATCGGTGCCCTGATCTACGACGTAGACGTTGTCGACCCCGAGCAGGGCGATGGGATCGTCGGCCATGGCAGCGACGGTGTTGGCGCAGTCGTCCGCGCGGTTGAACGTGCAGATCACCACCGAGGTGGGACGCAGCTTCTCCGGCGCGGCGACGGTCCACTCCGCGTCCTGCACCGACAACTCGCTCGATGTGGTGGTGAAGCGGACGTACAGCGCGCCGCCGTCGAGGAACTGCGTCGTGGCGACGGGAACGGCCAACTGAGTCGACGAGTTCGCGGAATCGACCGTTGTACTGGCCATCGTGCGCTCGTGACCCTTGTAGTCCGTGCCCACCAGATCGATCCGCCCGGCACCGGCGACGGTCGCACGGAACACCACCTCGGTGACGGTGGTCCACCGCTGCCAGTAGCTGGCCGGGAACCGTCCGAAGTAGCTGTTGGTGTGCAGCACGCTGCGCTTGGCGATACGGACGCCCGTGCGGGTGCGCTCGGCATTTCCCTTACCGACAGAGCTGTACATATCGGCACTGACCAGGGGCGACGGGCCGTCGAACAGCAGTCTCTGAACTGTCAGTTCGGGCTCGCCGTCACCGCCGGCAACAGCCGACACATCCGATGGCGAGCCGAGACGATCGAGAGCAGTGCCGTCCATACCGAGAAGTACCCCATCCAGTTCGAGTAGTGGCTCTGTGCGGTCGTGGAGAGAAGAAGACCACTGACCATGGTTGCACAGGCCCCGACCGATCTGTCCGACGCTCGCCGTCTACTTCGCTTCCTGCACCCTCGCCATCAGCACGCGGGCGGCGTCGGCGGGGTGCGTGTACGGCCACCAATGGCCGGCATCGACTCGATCGACGCGCAGATCGGGGATCCATCGATCGAGACCGTCGGTGAGGTTGGTCGACAGCATGCGGTCGTGTGACGGTACGACCACGGTGGTCGGGACCGCGCACCGTGGAGCAGGCCCGCGGAGCACACGCCGCAACACGTTCGCCCGGTAGAGGGCGATGCCGCGCTGCTGGTCGGCCACCGTCGGGGTCGGCTCACCCTCGACATTCAGCCGTGCCAACAAGTCCGGTACCCGTGTGCCCAGAACGGGCACATGAAACCCGAAGACGTACCAGGACCGGGCCAACTGCCCGATCAACGACGGCCATCGATGCGGCCGCACCAGCCGCGCCCGTGCCACCTGCCTCAGATGATCCAGACTGGGTCCGGACACCGATGTGTACGACGCGAACACGGTCGATGCGCGAGGCGAGGCCATCGCCTCCCACATCTGGACCGAACCCCAGTCGTGGGCGAAGACGTGCACCTTCCCGGTGAGGTCAGGAATCGACTCGACCACCGCGAAGGCGTCGCGCGCCAGCTGCTCGATGGACACGTCCGCCTCGTGCTCGAGCGTGGACGCTCCGCTTCCTCGTGTGTCGTAGGCGATCACCCGAACCTGGTCGCCGAGCTCGGCGATCAGCGGATCGAACACGTGACGGTTGTCGGGGTATCCGTGCACCAGCAGCACTGTGGACTTCGCCGCCGGGTCCCCGTATTCGAAGACGGGAAGCTCGGCACCCGGAGTGCGCACAGTCCAGTGGGTCATCCCGCGTCGCTCAGTGCGTACAGAGTGCCGCCGCGTAGCAAGTGGGCGATCATCCTCAGCCGCATGGCCTCCTGCTCGGGTTGCGGATGCACCACCGCGGCCAACGCCTCGCCGTCGAGCAGATGCACCACGCTGAAGACCACCGTCTCCAGATGGCGTGGATCGATCACGCCGGCGACCGGTAGCGTGCGAGCGAGTTCGGCGATCTGCTCGTGGTACCGAACGGTGAACGGCTGCAGCCGCTCTCGCAACTCCTCGTCACTACGGGCCGCGGTCAACAGCTCGTACCAGGCACCGTTGATCGGAGCGCGGCACGCAGCCCTGAGCAGTTCGAGGCAGTGCTCGATCGACGCGCTCCCGAAACCGGACAGGCCACGGCGAAACTCCACGAACTGACGTCGCCGAACCTCGTCTGCTGCGGCAACTATCAGGTCCAGCCTGGTGTCGAAATGCCGAAACATGGCACCGGAAGACACCCCTGCGCGGCTGACGATCTCACTGACACTGGTTGCGGCATAGCCCTTCTCGCACAACGACTCGATGGTCGCGTCGAGCAACTTTCCGATCGTCTCGGTCCGACGCTGCAGTTGACTCGGGCTCACACACGCTCCCGTCGACGCGGAGCCGTCGGGGTGCCGGCCCGCAGGAAACTACCTGCCCGCTCCGACACACCGAACCAGGGAGCAAAGGTGCCACCGGAGAACACCACTCGGCCTGCGACCAGGGTGGCGGCCACGGCCCGGTCGTTGCGGTTGACCATTCGACTCAGGCCACCGAACTCCGGCATGGTCTCCTCCCGGTAGGCCAGGACCTCCTCGTCCAGCCCCCCCGGATCGATCACCACGATGTCGGCGCGATCCCCCACCCGCACGTGTCCGGCGTCGAGACCGTAGAAGTCGGCCAGCTCGCCGCTGAGCTTCTGCACGGCCTTCTCCACGGTCATGAAGGGTCGGCGATCGTTTCGCGCGTCGTGCACACGGTGCAGCAACCGGATGCCGAAGTTGTAGAACGCCATGTTGCGTAGATGAGCACCGGCGTCGGAGAACCCCACGGTCACCCCGGGCTGGTTGATCAGCTTGTCCATCTGCCGCTTGCGGTGATTGGCAACCGTCGTGTGCCAGCGCAGCTTTCGACCGTGCTCGACCACCAGATCGAGGAACGCGTCCACCACGTGTACCCCGCGTTCGGCCGCAACCTCTGCGACGTTCTTGCCGACGACCGACGCGTCGGGACACTCGGTGATCTCGGCGTCGGCGAAGTCTCGATGCCAGACGCGCGAGCTGAACTTCTTCTCGAAATCGGCGCGGAACCAGCGGCGGTAGGCCTCGTCCGACAGCAACTCGTTGCGGCCCAACTCTTCTCGCAGATGTAGCGCGGCGCGGCCCGAGCCGAACTCCTCGAACACCACGAGGTCGATGCCATCGGAATACACGTCGAATGTGGTGGGCAAGTGCTGCCAGCGGAACTGTCCCTTGCCCGGCCCGTTGACGATGCGAGCGAGCGGGCCGAAGACCCGATGGATCCAGGGCGAGGCCTTCGCGTCGGCCGCCGCCAGCAACGAGATCTTGAGCGGAGTGCGGCCGATCCCGGTGGCCGAGGCAAGGAAGAACAGCATGTCGTACTTGGTGTTCAGGTTCGGAATGCTCTGCAACAGTCGGCCGCGCTTACGCAGGATCTTGTGCAGAGCACGGAATTCGCTCCACCGTGCGTACGAGGACGGCAGCGAACGAGATCGGTACCGATCCCCGTCCAGCTTGTCCCACGGGTTCGTCATCGTCGACATTCCGAGCAGCCCGGCATCGAGCGCCTGCTCGAGCGCGTCCGACATGGTGCGCCATTCCTCGCGGGTGGGCTTCTGACTGCGGTCGGTCGATCGGTCCAAGCCCATCACGTGCGCACGCAGATCAGAATGACCGACCAAGGCTGCGATGTTGGGGCCCAGAGGCAGACGCTCGAGCGCTGCGATGTACTCGTCGGGACTGGTCCACGTCTTGTGCGTATCGACGGCCTTGAGCACATGATCGCGCGGCAGCGCCTCCACCCGACTGAACAGATCAGCGATGTCGACCGGAGTGGAGTAGAGCGTCGACAACGAACAGTTCCCCAGCAGAACCGTCGTGACCCCGTGCCGAACGGACTCCTCTAGACCGGGCCCGACGAGCACTTCCGCGTCGTAATGGGTGTGCACGTCCACGAAGCCCGGGGTGACCCACTTACCGGTGGCGTCGACCACCTCGGTCGTCGGGCCCGCCTCGAGCGGAGTGGACGACACGGCCCGCACGACACCGTCGACGATGCCCACATCGGCTCGCACTCCTGGACCGCCGGACCCGTCGTAGACGGTGCCGCCGGTGATGACGACGTCGAAAGGAATGTTCGAGCTCAATGTGACCTCCGTCATAGGATGACGAAACTCTAACTTAGAGAGTGATCACTCGCAATAGCCGTACCGAGTCGGCCGTCTCGCGATCACCTGCGTGTTTCGCGCGTCGACGTTTCGGTTCCTGGACACCTCGAGAGATACAGTCGAGTGTCTTTGCCCGAACTCACGGAGTTGACCCTTGACCCCCACGGATACCCACATCGCGCGCGCCGCCCTGCCCGACAGCAGGAGAGAGCGCCTCGCGTGGGGAGCAGCGGTCGCTGCAGTGGTGGTCCTCGGCTATCTCCTGGTGCTCAGCGTCGATCCCCGTTTCTTCTACATCGACGACACCGAATCGGGTGCCGTACCCAACTGGCTCCAGCTCGGACGCATCATGCGCGACGGGCAATTCCCCTCGCTGGTGCTCGATCAGTGGATGGCCGGCAACTACCCGGTCGAGGGCCAGGGCGGCCTGTGGAATCCCGTGCAGATGGCGATCAACTACATCTCGCCGTCGATCGACAACCTGGTAGTGCTGGCAACGGTCGTCAAACTGGGCTTCTCGATTCTGTTGGCCTGGGGCGTGTTTCGAGTCGCCCTGGCCTACGGAGCGCGAGCCAACTGGGCTGCGGTAGCGGGCGCGAGCGCACCGTTCGTCGGGTTCACGCTGTTCTTCGAGAACACCTCGTGGGTGACCGCGCTGATGGGCACGGCGTGGATCATGAACGCCTGGGCGAGCTCGGTGTCCTACGCCCGCGGTCGCAGCGGTCCGATCGTGCCGTTCGCCTTCCTCTACCTCGCCATCAGCGTGGGATACGTCCACGCCGCGGTGATGGCCGGAGTGATGATCGGATCCGTCGCCATCGGCGAACGACTGTTCCAGCGGCTGTGGCGTCCGGCACTGAAGGTGTGCGCGGTAGGTATCGCTGCCGCCGCGTGCGGGGCCGTCACCTTCCTGCCCGGCGTGCTCACATCCGCGGTCACCTGGCGTAGCGGCGACGAAGGCACGTTCAACGACAACTTCCTGACCGCACCGTGGTCGGAATCGCTCACCGCGAGCATCCCGACCGCCGTGACGAGCATCGAATCCTGGGCGGGCGAAACCACCGAATCGCCGGTCACCTACATCGCCTGGTTCGTGGTGCCCGCGCTGGCGTTCATCGCGTGGCGTCGGGTACCCGCGGCTCTGCGCGAGCTGGCCGCACCACTGATCATGCTGGCGTTCGCCTTGATCTTCACCGCAGGTCCCAGCGACATCGGACCGATCCGCTGGCCCGCCCGCATTCTGCCGTTCGTCGCCCTCGTCGCACTGATTCTCGTGGTCACCCTGATCAGCCGGTACGGAACCCTCGACAAGCTGCGGCCGCGGCTGCTCGCGGCCGGCCTGCTGACGCTGGTACTGCTGCTTCGCGCCGGCTCGTCGGGTCCGGAATTCTTCGGTCGCCACGTCCTCGCTGCGCTGGTGATCCTGCTCGTCGGCGCGCTCGCTCTGCTGCTGGCCCACCGCTTCTCCACCCGGGCGACTGCGGCGCTGCTCCTGGTGACGATCGCGCCGGTCGCGATGTACCAGGTGGCCACCTACGATCCGCCCTTCGCCAAGTGGTGGCTGCCCACGTCCCAATCCGAGGCCAAGGCCGAGTTCCCACAGTGGCAGGGCGCGACTCTGCAACTCGGTAGCCGTGCGCTCACCGAAACCGCAGCCGACGGACCCGACGACCCCCGGCTGCCCTGGCACTCCCAGGTGTACGGCAACTCCGCCAAGATCATGGGCCTGGACTACGTCAACGCGTACACCCCCGTCGGCTATCTCGACTTCGCCAACCTGCTGTGCTTCGAGCACGAGGGATCGACCTGCACGGACGCCTTCCGGCGCGTGTTCGAGATCGAGCCGTACACCGGCAAGACGTACGCCGACCTGATGCAACTCGATCGAATCGTGCTGCAGAAGAACCAGTATCCGCTCGCGAACTCCCGGCCCGCACCCGCAGGCTGGATGTGGGTGACCGCGCCCACGCCCGAGTCCGCTCGCCAGATCTACGTCCTCGAACGCGTCGACGGGTTGCTTCCCGCGTCGTCGGGACGCGTC
>NZ_LVCU01000547.1:0-7876 GCF_001647185.1 Rhodococcus sp. EPR-147 | reverse complement strand
CGTCGTGTTCTCGCGTCTGGCCTGGCCCGGCTACACCGCGACGCTGAATGGTGAGGAGCTGCAGACGAAGGGGCTGGCCGACATCTTCCTCTACGTCGACCTGCCGCCCGGCACCGAGAACGCGGACCTGCAGATCACCTTCCGACCGCCCGGCGAACGACTCGGACTGGCTGCGATGGCCGGCGGGACGCTGTTGCTGGTCGGCCTGGTGGTGCTCGATGTGCGACGGCGCAGAAATTCGAGTTCTCGGGAGTTCGGCGCTGGGACGTCGAGCAGATAGGCTCAGACCTCGTGATGTCCGACGACTCTGCTGCTGATCCGCACCGCATCTCCATCGTGGTACCGGTCTACCAGGGCGAACGGACGCTCAGCGCGTTGATGGACGAGATCCTTCCGCTGACGCAGGTGACGCACACCCCCGTCGGGCGGCCGATGATCGTCGAGGAAGTTCTGCTCGTCTTCGATCACGGACCCGACAACTCTGCCGCGGTGATTCGCCAGCTCACGGCCGCGCACACGTTCGTTCGCGGGGTGTGGCTGAGCCGCAATTTCGGTCAGCACCCCGCCACCCTCGCCGGCATGGCCTCGAGCGGCGGCGAGTGGATCGTCACGATGGACGAGGACGGGCAGCACGATCCGGAGGCGATCGGCGGCATGCTGGATACGGCCCTCGACCAGCAGTCCACCGTCGTCTACGCCAAGCCCACCAACGTCGCACCGCACGGGATGTGGCGCAACGCAGCCTCCAAGGGTTCGAAGTGGCTGATCGCCAAGGCGCTGGCCGGGGACAACACCATCGACTATCAGAGCTACCGCCTGGTGCTCGGTGAAGTCGGTCGCTCCGTCGCCGCCTACGCCGGTTCCGAGGCATACCTGGACATCGCACTCGGCTGGATCGCAGGCGACGTCACGACCAGTCCGGTGGCGTTGCGCGAGGAGGTGGACCGTCGATCGGGTTACCGACTGCGCACCTTGCTCTCGCACTTCTGGCGGATGGTGCTCTCGAGCGGCACGAAGGGCCTGCGACTGGTCAGCTTCATCGGCATCGCCTTCGCGGTACTCGGCCTCATTCTGGTGGCGTACGTACTCGTGTCGTACTTCGTCTTCGATTCGGGCGCCGAGGTACGAGGCTGGGCATCGACGATGGTGATCCTGTTGTTCGGCTTCGGAGCAACACTGTTCTCCCTCGGTGTGGTGGCCGAGTACGTGGGCGTGAACGTCAAGACGGCCATGGGCAAACCGCCGTACCTGATCGTCACCGACCCGGGAAACGGCCCGCTCGGTCGTACCGCGCCATCGACCGAACCTGCACCGCCGGCGTGACCGCGACGCACACGTGGATCGTCGGCAGCGGCGGGCTGCTCGGCGCTGCGGTGACCCGGGAGGCCGGTCGTCGCGGGCATCGGGTGCACACCAGCACCATCCCGTGGTCGGACTCGGTGTCCGCCGAACAGGCTCTGCTGCAGCGCTGTTCGGAATTCTTCGACTCCTTCGCCGACGGTACCTGGAACGTGATCTGGGCCGCGGGCGCGGGCGTGAACGGAACCAGCGCAGCACAATTCGCCGAAGAGAACGGCCTGATCCGCACCGTCCTGGCGCACATCGAGGCTGTCGCCGCCGACCGCGCGGGCACCGGAACCGTGTTCCTCGCCTCGTCCGCCGGAGGCGTCTACGCCGGCGCGACGGGCGCCCCACATCACGAGGGAACGAACCCGGTTCCGTTGGGCGACTATGGTTTCGCCAAGCTGCAGTCCGAGGCCATCGCGACCGAGTTCGGTGAACGCACCGGCATCAACGTGGCCATCGGCCGGTTCGCGAACCTCTACGGGCCGGGTCAGAACCTCGCGAAACCGCAGGGCCTGATCTCGCACCTGTGCCGGGGATACCTCATGGCCTCCCCCGTATCCATCTACGTCCCGATGGACACGTTGCGCGACTACCTCTACGTGTCCGACGCGGCCGAGATGGTTGCCGACACCCTTGCCATGTCGGCCACGCGACGAATATCGCCGACGATCAAGATCTTCGCCTCCGGTGAGGCCGTGACCATCGGCTCGATTCTCGGAGCCTGCCGGACGGTGTTCCGCCGTCGACCGAACGTGGTGCTGGCCGCGTCCCCACTCGCGGTGTTCCAGGGTCGCGATCTACGGCTGCGGTCGACTGTCTGGCCGCAGATCGATCGCCGAACGCACCGAACATTGCCCGCAGGCATCGCGTCCACCCTGTTCGCGACGCGTCAGGCACTGGCGGTGGGTCGATGACCGAACCACAGACTCCTGCTCCCCCGGCGGGCATGAACGGCGCGCCGGGGCCGCTGATGCGCATCGTCAAGAATCAGAAGATCGCGTTCCTGCTCGTCGGCGGCGTCAACACCGCATTGGGTACCGCGTGGTTCATCCTGTGGCAGTTGCTGATCGGCGAGCAGTACGGATACCACGCCGCGATCGTGCTCGGCTATCTCTGCAACGTGCTGTGCGCGTTCGCGATGTACCGCTACCTGGTGTTCCGCGTGCGGGGTCACTTCCTACGTGATCTGCTGCGGTTCTTCGTCGTGAACTTCGGCGCGTTCGTCGCCAACATCTCCCTGATGACGATCGCCGTGTCCGTCTTCCACTTCCCGCCCATCCCTTCACAATTGGTCGTCACAGCCGTGATGGCAGTCGTCAGCTTCTTCGGCTACCGCGACTTCTCGTTCCGCAGAAAGAGCCAGGCCCCCACATCATGACGCCCCGTGTTTCCGTAGTCGTCCCGGCGTACAACAACGCCGAGTACCTGGCCGAGACCATCGATTCGATTCTCGCCCAGACGTTCACGGACTTCGAACTGGTCATCGCCGATCACTCGTCGACCGACGGAACCCTCGCCGTCGCGCAGAAGTTCGACGACCCACGGATCCGCCTGCTGACAACCCCGGCCGGCGGCGGAGCGCAGGCCAACTGGAACCGCGTCACCGAGGAAGCCACGGGGGAACTGATCAAGCTCGTCTGCGGTGACGACACCATCGCGCCCACCGCGCTGGACACCCAGGTGCGGGCTTTCGACGACAACCCGTCCGCCGTTCTGGTCGCCGCACAGCGGACGCTGATCGACGCCTACGGCAAGACGGTCATCGCCGCCCGCGGGCTCGGCGGACTGCAGGGGACGGTCTCGGGCCGAGTCGCCGCCAGAACCGCAGTTCGGGCCGGTGCCAACATCTTCGGCGAACCCGGCGGCGTCATGATGAAGCTGTCGGAACTCCGCGAGATCGGGCTGTGGGACAACAGCCATCCCTACCTGATCGACCAGGCCACCTTCATCGCGGTTGCGCTACGAGGCGACATCGTGGCAATTCCGCAACCACTGGCGTCGTTCCGAATCAACTCGGGACAGTGGAGCGTGGAACTGGCGACACAGCAGGCACGTCAGGCCGCGGACTTCCACCGATCCCTGCAGGCAAGCGACCCGACACTGCTGTCCGACAACGACGTTCGCATCGGTAATGCCAAGGCTCTGATGACGTCGTTCATGCGTCGCGCGGTGTACCTGCTACTGCGCCATCGAATGTCACGCAGTAGTTAGTATCGCGCGGCGGCCTCGAGACCCCGCAGCCTGTCCGACGGCGATCGACGCGGACAGCTGGTGCACTTGTCCGCCCCGCTCGTCTCGTAGAGAAGGCAGCAGGAGCAACGCCGTGTGAAGCGTCGTCCACCGACGTCGACGAACCGCGGGCTGGGAAGTGTCGCAGCCATCTCCCCGATCAGCCATTCTGCGACGTCGCTACCGAGTGACCGATCACCCAGCGCAGCACCGACATCCAAACTTCGGTTGGCAATCGAGTCCGACGCGATCGCCCACAACGCCTGCCTGCGTACCCCGGAGGCCACCGACAACGCGTCGACGATGCCGGTGAACGTCTCGTTCAACGCCCCGGGCAATGCCGGGACCTCGAGAACGCTGTCCGACACTGTCCCGCCCAGATATCCGTCCGGGCGCAGGAAGCAGCGCGCACCGTCCAGCCGTGGATCTGCTGCCTCACCCGTGACCATCGCGGTGGCGATGGCAACGAACGCGATCGTCGAGCTGGCCGAGTACCACCACAGTGTTCCGTTCACTCGAGCGTCGGTGCACCGCCACCGGCGGCCGGTGTCGTCGACCCGCGCCCGCAACCAATCGCCGTCGCGCATGACCGTCGCGCAGAGATCGAACGGTCCTACGATATACTGCTGCAGACTCGGAATTCGTTCTGCTGCAGTCACATAGGCGCTCATGCCAGCCCGTGGATGTCGATGGTGCGCGGCGGTCCTGTCCGGACGGTCGCGCAAATGCCGAACACGTCGGCGAGCAACCGATCGTCGAGAACATCGGCGGTCGGTCCCGACGCCACCACGGCCCCGCCGTCGAGCACGGCGAGATTGTGGCAGTACTCCACCGCCAACCGCAGATCGTGCACGGTCACGACGATGGCCAGCCCGTCCGCGGCCAGGTCGCGAATCGCCTTCATCACGATCAGTTGTTGCCGTAGGTCGAGGTGGTTGGTGGGTTCGTCGAGCAAGAGGGTCTGCGGTTGCTGCGCCAGGGCGCGCGCGATGGACACCCGCTGCCGCTCACCGCCGGACAGTGCACCGACGTCGCGGCCGGCCAAGGCGAGCAGATCGACGCGGTCCATACACGCGGTGACGATGTCGTCGTCGGATGAAGTGGCGCGATCGAACCAGCCGCGGTGGGGCACGCGCCCGAGCGCTACGGATTCGCGGACGGTCAGACCGACCGATGCCTGCGGCTCCTGGGTCCCGACGCCGATCGTCCGCGACAGCTCCGATCGCTTCATGGTGTGCGCATCGACGCCATCGACGAGAACCGTACCGGCAGAGGGAGTCAGAGCCCGATAACAACACCGCAGTGCTGTCGTCTTACCGGACCCGTTCGGCCCTACGAGACCGAGCACCTCGCCGGGAGCAACGTCGAAGTTCACCCTGTGCAGCACTTCTCGCGACCCGAGTCGCGTGGACAACTCTCGCACGGACAGCCGCATCAGATCTCCCTTGCATAGCGGCGATACAGCATGAACACGAAGATCGGTGCGCCCACGAGCGCAGTGATCACTCCTACCGGGACCTCGGTGCTCTGCGTGATCGAGCGTGCGAGCGTGTCGGCACCGACGAGGGCTATCGCACCGAACAACGCCGCCAGGGGCAGCAGCCTGACTGCGCGGGTGCCGACGACGTATCCGGCGAGGTGCGGCACCAGCAGACCGACGAATCCGATTCCACCACTGACCGATACCGCTGCACCCGCCAGCAGGGAAATAGCCATCAGTTGCATCATCCTGAAGCGACGTACGTTCATACCCAGCACGGCCGCACCGTCGTCGCCTGTCTTGAGCAGGTCCATCCTGGACGCAGTGATCGACACCAGCATCCCGACTCCGACGAGAGCCAGCACGGGGAACACGAGCGTCGACCAGCGGGCGTCACCGAAACCACCGGCCAGCCAATGCAATACACCGCTCAGGCTTCGTTCGTCCGCGAACACGAGCAGCGTCAGGGTGATGAGAGCGGTGAACACGCTTCCCACTGCGACACCGACGAGGACGATCGCAGTCGACTGTGGGTATCGACCGCCGATCGCGAGAGCCAAGAACAGCGGGATCAGCGCACCGACGAACGCGGCCGCGGGCACGGTGAACGCGCCGAGTGCACCCGCGCCGATGCCGAGCGTCATCACCATCACGACACCGAAACCGGCACCCGAGGACACACCGAGCAGGTACGGGTCAGCCAGCGGATTTCGCGTGACCGCCTGCGCGACACCACCGGCGAGCGCCAGGGACGCACCCACCACCGCGGCGGTCAGCGACCGCGGGAGGCGCGAATCGATCACGATCGCCGCACGCGCCTCGGTCCACCAGGACTCGAAGGTGCCCGGCGCGTGACGGTGCGCGACGATGGCCCACACGTCGCCGATGGGAATGCGCACCGACCCGAACGAGACGGCCGCCGCAATGGATACGAGCAACGCTGCCGACGAGAGGAGCAGGATCACGGCGTAGCCGGTGCGCGACGGTCGCGTGCTCCGACCTGTGGCCACGGCGGGCCTGTCCAGCACTGCGCTCATCAGAAGCGATCGGGATGCAGTGCGCGCGCGATCGTCTCGGCGCTTCCGACGAGTCGCGGACTCTGGAAGAAGTCGTCGAGCGGAACGACCACGAAATTGCCGCGCTGCACCGCCGGCGTCGTCGCCATGATCGGCTGACTTTTCAGGAAGTCGATCTTGCCCTGCGCGGACGTGTCGCCGTAATCGAGGACCACGACTGCCTCGGGGGCCCGTTCGCCGACGAGTTCCCACGTCGTACCCAAGTACGGCCGATCCCCCTCGGGAAAGATGTTCTCGGCTCCGGCGTGATCGGCGATCAGTTGCCCGACGCCCACACTCCCGATCGTCGTGGGCTCGTTCTCGCCCGAATCGTAGAAGAACGTGGGTGTGGGGGCGACGCCGGCCAGCGCGTCGTCGATCTCGGCAAGCCCGCTGACCACGCCGTCGGTGACGTCCCGCGCAGCGTCGGCCACGCCCAGGATGTCGCCCAGTTGCGCGTAGTCCGTCTCCAACATGCCGATATCGGCAAGACCTGCGCCGCAGTACTCGGAGAACAGGAACGTCGGGATGCCGAGCTCTGCGAACGACGCGCGCGAGCGCCCTTCCTTGTCGTCGAAAGCGCTGCGCATGCCGCCCACGACGAGATCCGGATCCAGATCCAGGATCTGCTCCTTGGTCGGATACTCGTCGGCGAGTCCGTCTATCGACGCGAACTTATCGGCTGTCTCCGGCGTCGGAACGGCATTGCGATACCCCATTCCGACGATCCGATCCGCCACGCCCATCTCGATGAGGACCTCGGTGACGTGGTCGTTCATCGAAATGATGCGCTGAGGCGGGGAATCGAATCGCTGCAGGGTGTCGCAGTTGGTCACCTCTACGGGCTGATCGAACTGCGCTGACTGTGCAGACTCGGTCAGTGAGTCACCGCGGGAGCACCCCGCGAGAAGGACAGCCGCGGCGAGAACGGCGATGCGGGCGGAGCGTGACATGAGGACCTCACTGGAGCTCAGAGCCACGAAATGAGAGTCGGGTGCGCAGCACGAAGCGGCCACGCGCAGGACTGCCGATTCGTAGACCACGACGAATAGGTGTGTCGCACACCGGTCGCTGGGTAATCGGGCTCGCCACCTGTATCAGTGGCCCACCGTTGCGGGTCAGCGCCGGATTTCGACCGGCTTCCCCCATTGCGACTGGCTTGCTTGTGTTCGCCACGCAGTATGCACCACAGTGTCGATCCCGCGTGAGCGTGCCTCCGCGTCGGTTACGGCAGGACGGATTCTTTCGCCGCGTAGACGGCCTCGGTGGCGTCTTTCTGCGGTCGCCACCACTGCTCGTTCTCGCGGTACCAGTCGATGGTGGCTTTCAAGCCTGCCCGGAAGTCGACATACGTTGGTGTCCAACCCAATTCGGTACGCAGTTTGGTCGAGTCGATGGCATAGCGCAGATCGTGGCCGGGGCGGTCGGTGACGAAATCGAAGGCGTCGGGTGCGTTGCCGGTTTCTTCGAGGATCGCTTCGAGGACGGTGCGGTTGTTGGCTTCGCCGTCGGCTCCGATTAGGTAGGTCTCGCCGATGCGGCCGCCGTCGATGATCGCCCACACGGCACTGTTGTGGTCGTCGACATGGATCCAGTCGCGCACGTTCTGTCCTGCGCCGTAGAGCTTGGGCCGCGAGCCACTGAGGATGTTGGTGATCTGACGTGGGATGAACTTCTCCACGTGCTGGTAGGGACCGTAGTTGTTGGAGCAATTGGAGATGGTGGAGCGGACGCCGAACGAGCGGGTCCAGGCGCGCACTAGCAG
>NZ_LVCU01000546.1:0-14527 GCF_001647185.1 Rhodococcus sp. EPR-147 | reverse complement strand
GTCGCCGTAGACCTCGTCGGTGGAGATGTGGTGGTAGCGGACGTCGTGCTCGCGTACCGCGTTCAGCAAGGTGGTGGTGCCGATGACGTTGGTGTGTACGAACGGCCACGGATCGGTCAACGAGTTGTCGTTGTGGGATTCGGCGGCGAAGTGAACGACCAGATCGGTCTCGCGGACGAGGCGGTCCACGAGATCGGCGTCGGCGATGTCGCCGTGCACGAACTCGATGCGATCGGCCACCGGGTCGAGGGAGGCCTTGTTGCCGGCGTAGGTGAGCTTGTCGAGCACGGTGACCTGGGAGTCGGGACGCTGCGCGAGGGTCTGATGTACGAAGTTCGCGCCGATGAACCCGGCCCCACCCGTGACGAGAATTCTCATGTACCGGCACTTTACCGGGGGATGCTCGTGCGGGCCGTTCTTGTCTGGGTCCGCAGGCCATTCCAGCCCAGGTGTCGCTGCACGGGATGCTCCACTCGACGCCTCGGTGGGGAGGTTCCCGGCGATCGGACTGTCGAGTGGAGGGATAGTTGCACCGCGTCCGGAGGTCGACCCAGCATGTCGGGCGCGCGTGCTAGCTTCTTCGACCTTGCGGAGTACGTCGATGGGTCTGCGGAAGATTGCGATACGTCTCGCGGCATCGGTGGCGCTGCTGTTCGAGCTGTGCAGAAATCGAGCACGAGGTGCGCAATCGACCCGCGACCAACAAGATTCCAATTCCGCCGGGCTCTCGACTCGCATCCAGATTAGGTCGATTGACAGACAGACACACCAGATTTCCGTAGTTAGATTCACCGAGCCGAGAAAAATCGGTACATGAATCGAAAGGAGAACAATCGTATGATCCTCGCTGGAGTAATCGGCCTCGGAATCGCAGTCGGCGGACTGGCAGCTTTGAACAGGAAGCGCCGGTAGCGAACCGCCCGGTGGAGAGCGACGCTTTTTCACCGGGCTCACCGCCTACTACGATTGGAAGGGATTCACCGTGTCGGCTGACGTCGTTGTTAAAGGCATCGCGGTCGATTTCGTGCGCGATTCGCAGCCCGTCCTCGATAACGTTAATTTTCAGATCGAGCTCGGTCAGCGGGTGGGACTAGTCGGCTCAAATGGGTCCGGAAAGACTACGATCATGAAGCTCGTCAGTGGCCTCATCACCCCGACTTCCGGCAGTGTGATGACCTTCGGAGAACCCGCCATTCGGATGAGCAACAAGAATCGGCGTCGCACCAGCCTTTTCCTCGGTGGCGACGCATCGCTATATGGAAGCCTGACTGCAGAGGAAAACATCAGGTATTTTGCCGAACTCCTCGGCATGAAACGAACAGAATCAACAGTCGCAACAAAAGAGATCATGAAGAGCCTAGACGTAGATTGGTTTGCAGCGAAAAAAGTTCGCGATATGTCGAGAGGAATGAGACAAAGGGTGGCGCTGGCCCGTTCTATGGTCCACACGCCCCATTTGCTCCTACTGGACGAACCCACAACGGGAATGGACATAGACGGAATACATCTGTTCGCCGAACTTATTTCGGGCAAAGCATTCGACGACACGTCAATACTCATCTCCGGGCACAACCCTCACGAGCTCGTATCGATCTGCGACGACTACTGGGTAGTATGGGACCGTAAAATCAGCGTTTCCGACCGGCACACCCTCGACCGGCTACCCGCCGTCCCAGCGGCAGAGGGTTTGCGCTGGGCGTTGACCGGAGCCAGACATGGCTAGGCTGTTGGTCGTTCTGAAAAAAGAGTTAAGGCAACAACTTCAGGATCGCCGCACCTTGACGATGATGCTCGTTCCTGCGCTCGTCGGGCCACTCATCTGCCTCGTTCTCCTGTTGGCGTACGGTTCCAACTCGGAACTGGATCGAAAGGAACTGACGGTCTCCTCGAGCAAGGCTGGAATCGACCGTTCCGAATTACTGAAGGACATCTCCGGCAAGTTCGACGGACAGAATTTCACGAACTCGGATCAGCGAGCGTGGAACGTCAAGTGGTCGGAATCCCCCTGGGATGATCTCGTGCGCGGCGAATCCGACCTGGCTCTCGTTCAAGGAGCTGACGAATCCTGGCAAGTCGTTCCCAGCCCAATCTCGCTGGACTCGGCTCTGCTGACCGCAGAATCGATTGCCCGTCTCAATACACCGGACCTAACAGGAGGAGCGCTTCGTGACATGGATCTATTGTCATCACCGACTCCGACAAGCCAAAACTTTCTCGTAATAGATTTCTTCGCTGCGACGGCCGCCAACTCGGCAATCGCAAGCTATCTTCTGCCGATACTTTTGATATCCCTTTTCACCATGGCTGGTAGCCCTATTGCCATCGAATGCATCGCGGCCGAGAAGGAGCATGGAACTTTCGACAGCTTCCGCGTATTGGGCGCACCCGGACTCAGCGTCATGACGGGCAAGCTTCTTTCGGTCGCACTCGCCACGGGTGTTGTCGGTTCATTTGCGTCAATTCTCTTGATAGCTGTTGGAAACATCAGACCTCGAGGTACCTGGAACTTAGGAATGGACTACGTCGTCGAGTCCGGTATCAGCGGTAGGTCCATCTTGACAATCTCCGCTCTGACCTTGTCTGCCCTGATTTTATGCAGCGCGGTATTATTGTTCGTGAGCGGCATCGCCCAGACAGTGAAAGAGGCCCAGTACTGGGTGTCTATTGTCTCCCTGATTCCAATCTCGCTGGGCGGCGCTTCCGTTCTTTCCTCCAGCGACCGCATAACTCGAGTTCTGGAGATGGTGCCGTTCTCCAATGTTGCAATCGGTATATCGAACACAGTAGCCGGGACCTCCGATGGCTGGTCTATTGCTGCATGCCTTGCGGTCAACGGTCTAGTTACCGTTTCACTCATCGGCATTTCCGTCCGCATGCTTTTCGGAGAAGGAGACCTGCGCTTCCGGATACCATCCGTCAGCTGACCTTTCCGTTCACGAACCGGCCGCGCTGAACCGATGAGGCTTGTATCCCCCATTCGACGACTCAGTAACAGCTCAACCGCTGTCGGGGATGTCCGTTCTTGTCGGGTGCGCGTGCTAGCTTCTCTTCGACTTCGGGGGGAGTGACGATGCGTCTTCGATACATACTGCTGCGTCTCGCGGCATCGGTGGCACTGCTGTTCGGAATCATGTGGGCAATCCCGCAGCTGGCACCGCAGGTGCCCGAGCCGTACGAGGGGGTACAGACTCTGCCGCCGGTGTCGCCGGAACCCACGGGCTCGACGACAGCCCCGCCACCACTGCCGCCGGGGTTTCCGTCCATGAACCGGCCGCCACCGAAAATCGAGGTGCCCGACGGCCAGCCGCAGCCCATCGCCACCAAATTCGGCTGGACCTACGAAATACCGGCAGACTGGCGAAACTTTTCGACCGGGATCGCTGGGTGGTCGAACGGTGGTAAATCGGTCGTCTACGGTGCCAGCGCCGATTACGGCTACGGCTACTGCCCGGAAGTGGACGGGGCGTCGCTCGCCGAGTCCGGTATGACCGGCCGAAACGGGATGGACTTGCACGCCGCAGCACTGGACGCTGCCCGCGGTGCGGAAGTCGTCTTCGGCGACGACTCCGCTGCCCCACCACGCATCGAGTACTCGGAGCCTCAGGACATCGAGGTCGATGGAGAGCCTGCCGTGCGATACACCGTTCATGGCTCGGGCATTCACGCCAGCGCGGAATGCAGCCCAACCGAGGCAACGTTCGACGTCGTGGCGATACCGGGATTCGCAACGGCAACCTTCGCCGTATTCATGGTTCAGCTCGACCAGAGTAACGAGGGTTCGCTCGACTACTCGACTGTGGACAGCCTGATCTCGACGCTGCGCAAGCCTGATTCGCAGACGGGGCAGCAACGATGACCGAGGAGACCTTCGAGGGCGATCCCTCGGAAATCGCCGGCCTCGGACATCTTCTCGATCGCATCAGCGGCGACACTCTGGCCAGTCATCGTTATCTGCTCGATCATGCGGGCCTGAGCGAGAAGGTGGTTGGGCAGATTCTGAAACGACTTCAGCCGTACCTCGCACGGTTTCAGGAGATGACACGCACTCGGCAGGTTCACCTGTCCGCCAACTGCGGGGAAATGGGTGCAGAACTCAACAGAGCGGCATGGCTGTATGCCGATCAGGATCAGCGAAACTATGACCTGCTGAACGCTCACACAAGCGCGCCGCCACTACCGGGCATCGATCGTGGCAGCTCGGATCGTGCCGCCGTCGGCCACGTGGACGAATTCGACGCGGCAGCCGATTACGGACGGCCCCACGGGATCGACTATCCCGCGCCGAATCCCGTCGTCGACGACATCCGAGAGTTACTCGACGATGCCGCGGGCTGGCTCGGAGAGATCGACACAACGATTTTCGAGCTCTCCGGGTGGAGCCCACTGAACGAGGCGACCATTCCGATCACTGGCAACTGGAACGAAATCAGAAGAATCGGCCACGCATATCAAATCGCAGGCGACGCTATGGAAGCCGCGTCGGAGTCGTTCGCGGCAGGTGTGCGGCGCGTCGATCCTTCCTGGAACGGCTCTGCTGCACAGGCATTTACCGATTATGCCGACCGACAACTGGCCGCAATGCGATGGGAGGGGCCCGCAGGCCGCACGATCTCCGCGGTCTGTGCGGTGATATCCGAACGACTCCGTGACGCTGCACTGGCAGTGGTTCGGAAAGTCGTCGAGTTGCTCGAGTCCGAAGTCGCCGTCGACAACGCCCGCGGTGCGTTGAAGGTCATGATCAAGAAGGTGCCGCTGGTCGGCACTGCATGGCAGGTGGAGAGCATCGTCGAATTATGTTGGACAGCAATGGATCTGACCAAAGATCTCACTGTGAAGATCGAGCAGGTGGTCGATGACTTCGGCGCATTCCTCGACGCGCTCGGCGACCCCGAAGGCCAGGTGGGCCAGAAGATCGACGACACACTGCGGCCGCTGAACGACTTCCTCGACTACGGCAAGCAAGCCGTGGAAGCGGGCAAGACCGCGAATATCCGACCGGTCCTCGACACACCGGACGAGGACTTCTCCGTTGGCACCGGCGACGAACCCTGGCGGGACGCATGATCGAGTCACTGACTCCACACGTCCGAGCCGCGTACGACCGTCTGATGACGTCCTGCGGTGAGCTCGAGGCCGCGCGCAAGCGGGCCCTGAACACCGATCTGAAAGCTCCGGCGGGAACCCGATACGTCACAGCGGAACTGCTGGCCCGCCTGGCGTCCTCACGCCGGGCATCGGCCGACCTGATCCACTACGCGACCCGCGTCGCGTCGGGTGAATGCAGTTGGGAACGTGTCGAGGTGGACGCAACTCCGGTGCCACCGGAAGTCGAAAGGCTCAAGGCCGATCCGCAGATCCTGTGGCCGGCCGAATGGCCGACTCCGATCGCCGAGACCGGAACTTCGCCGTACCGAATCCCGTGGGAGTGATCGGCCGCTGGAACTGTCAGGACCCTCGGACAGTGCGTCCGGCGAAGGCCGCCAACCGCTCGTACGCGTTTGCGCCGTCGGGTGCCGGCTGCTCAGGATCGAAAGCACCGCCTCGCCGTTCGTCGGTCATGTTGGCCGACATGAACACCATCCCCTCCTCCGCCACCGTCTGGTCGAGATCGTCCGTGCCGCGCCCGAGTGCGGTCGCGAGATCCCACGCGTGCACCGAGAGTTCCGCAGCCACCATGCCGAGCGGCAATGGTGAACCTGCATCGATCTCGGCCAGCAGTTCGCGAGTCCTCTCCTTCCACAGCGGAATCGGATCCGACGACGGTTCTGGCGACGCCGACCAATCGATCTCGCCGCCCCGAGCCATGGTCACCAAGTTGGCCGCGGTGTTCACCAGGTGGTCCGTCAGCTCGGCGACGGTCCACTCGGTGCAGGGCGTGGCCGATGCGCGTTCGGCTTCGGTCACTGTGGAGAGCAGAGCGGTGACCTGATCGATACCGGTGGAGATCTGGTGCGTTGTCGTCACGTGGCTTGTCCTCGGTTCTCTCGGAAGGCTGGGTATGCGGCGAGCGTAGGTGCACCTCGGAGCTCACGCAGCAGAAACGGGGCAGGCACAAGCGAGCGGGTGATCCGAGGGTCTGGAAGACTTCGCGGTCATGCGGGGAATCATTCTGGCGGGCGGCACGGGCTCGCGTCTTCATCCGATCACGATGGGTGTCAGCAAGCAGCTGGTCCCGGTCTACGACAAACCGATGATCTACTACCCGCTCTCGACACTGATCCTGGCCGGGATCCGCGAGATCCTCATCATCACCACACCCCAGGACGCCGACCAGTTCACGCGCCTGCTCGGTGACGGCTCCCAGTTCGGCATCTCACTGACCTACAAGGTCCAACACGAGCCGAACGGTCTCGCCCAAGCCTTCGTCCTGGGTGCCGAGCACATCGGCACCGACTCCGCGGCATTGGTGTTGGGCGACAACATCTTCTACGGCCCCGGCCTGGGCACCCAACTGTCGCGGTTCGATCACATCGACGGCGGAGCCGTGTTCGCCTACGAGGTCTCCGACCCCACCGCCTACGGCGTCATCGAATTCGACGCCGACCGCAAAGCCATCTCGTTGGAAGAAAAACCCGCCGCCCCGAAATCGAACTACGCCGTCCCCGGCCTGTACTTCTACGACAACGACGTCATCGCCATCGCCCGCGACCTCACCCCGTCCGCCCGTGGGGAATACGAGATCACCGACGTCAACCGCCACTACTTGGAGGCCGGCCGCCTCCACGTCGAAGTCCTGCCTCGCGGGACTGCCTGGCTCGACACCGGCACCTTCGACTCCCTGCTCGACGCCTCCAACTACGTGCGCACCATCGAACAACGCCAGGGCCTCAAGATCGGATCACCCGAAGAAGTGGCCTGGCGACGAGGATTCATCACCGACGACGAACTGCGCGTGCGCGCCGAGACGCTCGTCAAGTCCGGGTACGGCCGCTACCTGCTGGAATTGATCGACCGAGGGAACCGATGACCTTTCGTGAACTGAGCATCGCCGGTGCCTACGAGTACACCCCCCGCCAGTTCGGCGACGTCCGCGGAGTGTTCTTCGAGTGGTTCAAAGCATCGGCGTTCGAGGCCATCACCGGGCGGTCGTTGGAGCTGCTGCAGGCGAACTGCTCGGTCTCCGCCGCCGGGGTCCTACGCGGGATCCACTTCACCACCAACCCACCCGGGCAGGCGAAATACGTCACCTGCGCCCGCGGAGCGTTCCTCGATGTCATCGTCGACCTGCGCGTCGGATCACCGACGTTCGGGCAGTGGGACTCGGTGCTGATCGACGACATCGACCGCAAAGCAGTGTTCCTCTCCGAAGGACTCGGCCACGCCATCTTGTCCCTGGAAGACAACTCGACAGTCATGTACCTGTGCTCCCTCGAATACACCCCGGCCTTGGACCGCGACATCAACCCACTCGACCCCGCCCTGGGCATCGACTGGCCCACCACCGCCCGCGACGGCACACCCCTGACCTACGAACTCTCCGACAAGGACAAGGCCGCCCCCACCCTCGCCCAAGCCCTCGAAAACGGAGACCTGCCGAACTTCTCGTGAGCGGCGGCGACGCCACCAGATCCGGGCAAACGCGCTCGCATTCGCCAGACGCGCGCAGAATCGCCCCTGACCGTTGACGAGAATGCGCGCGTTTGGCAAGTGCGCGCGCGTTTGCGAACCCGCGGCAAAGTCAAAGCCGCACCCACCCTCGCCGAAGCCCTCGAACGCAGAGACCTGCCGAACTTCTCCTGAGCGGCGGGACGAGGCGACGACGCCAGATCTGGGCAAACGCGCTCGCATTCGTCAGACGCGCGCAGAATCGCACCCGACCGCTGACGAAAATGCGCGCATTTGGCAAGTGCGCGCGCGTTTGCGCACCTCACGGGGCGACCCCGCGCTGGCGAACCCCCGGGGGGCAAACCCGCGTTTGCGCACCTCACGGGGCAAACCCGCGCTGGCGAACTCTTGGGGCCGAACCCCGCGACTCAGCGGATTTTGAAGATCACGAATCGCTGGACGAGGAAGTTGATGACCGTCGCCGTGCCCTGCGCGATGACGAAGGCCACGTTGGCGTACCAGAAGCCGTCGGGAAGAGCCTGGTAGAGCCAGGTGTAGATGCCCACCTGGACGGCGAAGGTGACTCCGTACAGCGCGACGACGGCGAAGAACCGGGCCCGTGACGGGGCCGCGTTGAACGTCCATCGACGATTGATCAGGTAGGCCGTCGTCGTTCCGAGTACGAAGCCGATGGCCTTGGCGAGGGTCACACCGACGCCGAACACGAAGTGCAGGATCAGGTTGACGCCCTGGTCGACGATGGCCGACAGCACACCGGTCGCCAAGAAACGCACCACCTGCGTCTTGAGATCGAGGGCCGCGTCGGCGATGTTCTCGGTCAGCGGCAACTCGACGGGTAGCGGGACGTGATGCTGCAACTCGTCGTTCTCGGGCGACCAGTCGTCGCCCGTCGAGCCTTCTTCTGCGGAGCGGTCGGGGGTGGACACGAGGACTGACACTAGCCGCTGCTGCGGTGCGGGTACCCTCTTGAGCGATGTCCACGACAGCCGACGACGCACTCTTCCCCCTGGAACCACAGGCCGGGAACACTGCGCCGCTACCCACGCAGACCCGCACACTCACCGGTTGGGGCCGCACCGCTCCCTCCACCGGAGAGGTGCTCTCGACCTCCGACCCCGAGCTCATCGCGAACGCGGTCAAGCAGGTCGCCGAGCAGAACGACTCCAAGCCGGCCCACCTCCGACGCGGCGTCATCGCCCGCGGCCTCGGCCGCTCCTACGGTGACAACGCGCAGAACTCCGGCGGCCTGGTCATCGACATGAATGCCTTGAACGGCATCCACAGCATCGACGCGTCGACGCGGATCGTCGACGTCGACGGTGGCGTCAACCTCGACCAGCTGATGCGTGCCGCGCTGCCGTTCGGCCTCTGGGTACCGGTGCTGCCGGGTACCCGCCAGGTCACGATCGGCGGGGCCATCGGCACCGACATTCACGGCAAGAACCATCACAGCGCGGGTAGCTTCGGCAACCACGTCCGCTCGATGGAACTGCTGACCGCGGACGGTCAGGTCCGCCACTTGACGCCGTCGGGCAAGAACGCCAAGCTCTTCTGGGCGACGGTCGGCGGCAACGGCCTGACCGGCATCATCCTGCGCGCGACGATCGAGATGACGCCGACGGAGACGGCTTACTTCATCGCCGACGGCGACGTCACCACCACCCTCGACGAGACCATCGCCCTGCACAGCGACGGCAGCGAGAACAACTACGACTACTCGAGTGCCTGGTTCGACGCGGTCGCCCCGCCGCCCAAGCTCGGCCGCGCGGCCCTCTCCCGCGGATCGCTCGCGACGTTGGACCAGTTGCCGGCCAAACTCCAGAAGGACCCGCTGCGGTTCAACGCCAAGCCGTTGGTGACGTTCCCGGACGTCTTCCCCAACGGCCTGGCCAACAAGTACACGTTCTCCGCCGTCGGCGAGGTCTGGTACCGCAAGGCCGGCAACTACCGGAACAAGGTCCAGTCCCTGACGGCGTTCTATCACCCACTGGACATGTTCGGTGAGTGGAACCGTGCCTACGGCTCCAAGGGCTTTCTCCAGTACCAGTTCGTGGTTCCGCCGGAGGCGGTCGACGAGTTCAAGAAGATCATCGTCGACATCCAGAAGTCCGGGCACTACTCGTTCCTCAACGTCTTCAAGCTGTTCGGGCCCGGAAACAAAGCGCCACTGAGCTTTCCGATTCCAGGGTGGAACATCTGCGTCGACTTCCCGATCAAGCCGGGCTTGAACGAGTTCGTCCGCGAGCTCGACAAGCGGGTGCTCGAATTCGGCGGTCGTCTGTACACCGCGAAGGATTCGCGCACCGACGCCGAGACCTTCCACTCGATGTACCCGCGGATCGACGAGTGGATCAAGGTCCGCCGATCCGTTGACCCCACAGGCGTTTTCGCCTCCGATATGGCTAGAAGGCTGGAACTGCTGTGACGATAGACGCCGTAGGCAACCCCCAGACGATTCTCGTTCTGGGCGGCACCAGCGAGATCGGTGTCGCGATCACCGAGGAGTACCTGTCGAAGTCTCCGGCACGTGTCATCCTCGCTGCGCTGCCGAACGACCCGCTTCGTGAGAGCGCGGTTGCCCAACTGAACGCCAAGGGCGCGAAGTCCGTCGACATCATCGACTTCGATGCACTCGACACCGCCTCGCATCCCAAGGTGATCGACGCGGCATGGGCCAAGGGTGACGTCGACGTCGCCATCGTCGCCTTCGCCGTCGACTTCGATGCCGAACAGCTCTGGCAGGACCAGCGCAAGGCCGTCCTCGCCGCGAACATCAACTACACCGCCTCCGTCTCGGTCGGCGTGCTGCTGGGCGAGAAGATGAAGGCGCAGGCCTACGGCCGCATAATCGTCATGTCCTCGGTGGCAGGCGAGCGGGTTCGTCGTTCCAACTTCGTCTACGGCTCCACCAAGGCCGGACTCGACGGGTTCTACCTCGGACTCGGAGAAGCGTTGCGCGAGTTCGGACCTCGGGTCACCGTCGTTCGCCCGGGCATGGTGCGCACCAAGTTCAGCGCGCACGTCAAGGAAGCACCGATGACCGTCGACAAGGAGGTCATCGCGAAGCTCGCGGTGAACGCGTCACGCAAGGGCACCCCCTTGATCTGGACTCCCGCGCCCTGGCGTCTGGTGATGATGGTGCTGCGGCACGTGCCGCGGCCGATCTTCCGCAAGCTGCCCATCTGATCTCGATGACAATCGGGGTTGCACCGGCTCGCAGAACCGCCTCTGCCGTCGGGGAAATCGCTCTCGGTGTGCTCGTCGCAGTGGTCGTGGCGACGGTCGGGTTGTACGCCTTCTCACTGGTTCAGTGGCCGGCGTTCAACTCGTCCAATGTCACCCGCGCCATCACGACGCTGGGGCAGGTGACCGCTGCAGCACTGTTCGCCGCATCGATCTACCTGTACCGGATTCACAAGTGGCCGTGGATCGCTCGGCTCGCGGCGTGGATCGGGCTGAGCGGATTCGTCACCGTCACCCTCGGGATGCCGCTGGCTGCAACCAAGCTCTACCTGTTCGGCATCTCCGTCGACCAGGAGTTCCGTACCGAATACCTGACGCGACTGACGGATTCGGCGTCGTTGCGCGACATGACGTACGCAGACATTCCGCCCTTCTATCCGGCCGGCTGGTTCTGGCTCGGCGGACGCGTCGGCAACCTGCTGGGCATGGACGGCTGGGAAGTGTTCAAGCCCTACGCAATCGGGCTGCTCGCCGTCACCGCCGTCGTGTCGTTCGTGCTGTGGAAGGCGCTGATCCGAGCCGATTGGGCCGTCGCCGTCAGCGCCGTCACCACCGCACTCGTCGTCGCCCACGCCTCCCCCGAGGCATACAGCGCCGTGATCGTGATGCTCTTCGCACCCGCACTGGTCCTCGCCTGGGGAGCGCTGCACCGGCCCGCCGGGATGAATGTGGCATCCAGTCAGTCAGAGTGCAAGAAAGGGACATTGATCCCGACTGGGGGGCGCGCCGGCGGATGGGGAGCGGTGGTCGGCACCGGACTCTTTCTCGGTCTGGCCGCGACGTTCTACACGCTGTATCTCGGCCTGGCGGCGTTCACCGTCGTACTGATGGCGCTGTTCGCCGCCGTCCTCGCCTATCACGAGAAGAAGTCCTGGAACGTACTGGTTCCCATCGCGATCAAGGTCGCCGCGATCGCTGCGATATCGGGCGTCATCGCCGCGACCGTGTGGCTGCCGTACCTGATCGAATTCCTGCGCGGTGCACCCTCCACGTCGGGCACAGCGTTGCACTATCTGCCCGAAGCCGGTGCGACACTGCCCTTCCCGATGTTCGAGTTCTCTCTGATGGGCGTGCTGTGCCTCATCGGCACGGTGTGGGTTGCGGTGCGGTTCTCGTCCTCACGCCGAGCGCAGGCACTGGGCGTCGGCGTCGTCTCCATCTATCTGTGGACGCTGCTCTCCATGGCCGCCACGGCCGCGGGCACCACCCTGCTCTCGTTCCGCCTCGAAGCGGTGCTGATCGTATTGCTCGGCAGCGCAGGCGTTTTCGGCTTCCTCGAGGGCAGCCACGCGATCTATCAGGCCATCAACGAGCCACCGAAGTTCCGTATCGCCGCTGTCGTCGTAGCAGCTATCGGTGCGATGACCTACGCGCAGAACATCCCCCAGGTACTGCAGACCGAGATCACCGTCGCGTACTCCGACACCGACGGTGACGGCAACCGCGCCGACATGCGTCCGCCGAGCGCGGTCTCGTACTACCGCGAGGTCGACGCCGCCCTGACCGAGCAGACCCAGCGTCCGCGCGACGAAACCGTCCTGCTGACGGCAGACACGTCGTTCCTCAGCTACTACCCGTACTTCGGCTTCCAAGGACTGACCTCGCACTACGCCAACCCACTGGCGCAGTTCGATCAGCGAGCCGACGCCATCGAGCAGTGGACCGAGCTCGAGACGCCCGATCAGCTGGTCGACGCGCTCGACACCAGCCAGTGGCGCGCGCCGGATGCGTTCCTGTTCCGCCGCGGTGCCGACGGCTACACCCTGCGCCTGGCCGAGGACGTCTACCCGAACGACCCGAACGTGCGCCGCTACACCGTCACCTTCCCGCAGTCACTGTTCGAGGATCCTCGCTTCACCGTCACCGACATCGGACCCTTCGCGCTGGTCGTGCGCACGAATTGAACGATCGTCGACCGTGAACGCACTACCTCGGTGCTGCGGTGCGAGATCGAAACTCCCTCGGTGAGCGTCCGGTCCATCGCGTGAACGCATGCGAGAAGCTGGCGACGTCGCTGTAGCCGAGTTCGGCGGCGATCTCCCCTACCGTCACCGAACCGTCGAGCAGACGCACGGTCGCGCGCTCCTGAAGGAACGCCTGACGTAGCGCACGGAACGTGGCTCCCTCGTTGCCGAGTTTTCGTTTGAGGGTGCTGGTGGAGACGGCCATTCTCCGGGCACAGTGCGCACTGTTGGTGCACTCGCGGTCGGTGTCGAACAGCGCGCGCACGGTGTCCGTGTACGACTTCGTACGACGGCCGTCGACGGCCTTCTGCAGTTCCGCGATCCCCAGTTGATACGACAACGAATCGGAGAACCGGCATGCCTCGTCGAGGATGGCCGCCGGCACGAAGACGAACGGTGACGGCGCATCGAACACGATGCGCCGGATCTCGTCGTCGTCGAGCGTATCGCGCTCCGGGGCCGGGATATCGAGGTGAAGTTCGACCGCGTCCGCGAAGCCTGCGAGCATATCGATCAGACGAAGAAGGCACGAACCGCCGTACGCGACAGCAATGCTGTCGAGCCCGTCGTCCCCCGTGCGCCCGGCAAGTCCGATGGTCAACCCTCGATCGGTATGGAGGATGTGCACGGCGAGAGCCGTCGAGACCAGCGGGAGGAACTCCAGCAACTCGACCATCTCTGCCACCGATCCGGCACTGATCAGCGGAAGACTGAGAGGGCCGAACGACGTGGGCTGCACGTATTGCGCGAACGTCGCGCCGAGCCGGAACCCCTGTTGACGGTCGAGGTCCGGGTACACCTCCCGAAACCACCGCAGCGGCACCTGTCCGTCGCGGGTGACCAGCTCCGTCATGCTGACGCCGTCACGCACCAGGATGCGTCGGAACGCCGCCTCGGCCCGCTCGCCCAGCGCGCCGCTACCGAGCAGCTGCGCGAAGGCAAGCGGCGGCACTCCGGACTCCGTTGATCTCACGTGAGCCAAATTAACAACAAATCGACGCTTTCGAGCCTGGTTCGGAAAGCCCATCGCAGTGAGACTTGGAACACAGTTACTCAGCGAGGAGAACACCATGGCCAACGTCACCTTTGTCACGCACGACGGCGAGAAGCACGAGGCACCGCTGACCGAGGGCACATCCCTGATGCAAATTGCCGTCGACAACGCCATCCCGGGTATCGACGGGGACTGCGGCGGCGAGGCAGCCTGCGGAACCTGTCACGTCGTCGTCGACGACGCATGGAGCGACGTCGTCGGCACCAACGACGAGGTCGAGGAGGACATGCTCGCCATGAACCCCGAGCGTGAACCGACATCTCGGCTGTCGTGCCAGATGGCCGCGCGCGAATCCTGGGACGGCTTGACGGTCCGCGTGCCCGAATTCCAGATCTGACCTGCGGACCGGAGGAGAGAGCCATGAGTATCGCCGACACCGTCGCGGCCACCGCGAGATCCGTCATCCCGATGGAACTGCAGATCCGCGGCGCGCACCTCTACGACAAGACGCGTCGGATCGTGACCCGCACCGACGGCCAGGTCATGTTCACCGAGACACCGATTCCGCCGGTCGACGAGGTCGATCTCGCCGACATCGACCTGAGCAACCCGTTCCTGTACCGCCAAGGCCTCTGGAAGTCGTACTTCGAGCGCGTCCGCAACGAAGCGCCGGTGCACTTCCAGCCGAACAGCCCGTTCGGGCCGTTCTGGTCGGTCACCCGGCATGCGGACATCATCGCCGTCGACAAGAACCACAAGG
>NZ_LVCU01000545.1:0-20821 GCF_001647185.1 Rhodococcus sp. EPR-147 | reverse complement strand
CAGCTCGAAAGCGCCTAACATACAACACAACTCGTTGATCATGAACCGGATGGTTCACCGATCCGAATTACACCACCCCATGGGGCACTATCCTCGTGCACTGGTTCCGACGCTAAGGGTCTCCCCAACGCCCACCAACACTAGATCTACCGCACCGTCATGAAAGGTTGAAAGCCCCAGCGTTTACTAGAAATCCAGGCGGTCAGGCAACGTCGACTACGGCCGCAGCACCTAATCCGCGGCTGTGCTCGACTACCGAAGGATGTCGGGGCCCCCGTTAGACTCCTTACCGTGAGACAGGATGACTTTTTCGTCGAGACAACCAACACGGGACCGTGGGGCGGTACGACTACCGAACTGCGCACCGAACTCTTGACCCAGCTGCGAACCGGCGCGGTCATGGGTGTCGACGACCTCGACGCCGCACTCGCCCTCACAAAGCTGGTGTGGGATGAATTAGAGGCGTATGGAACATCAGGTGGGACACGTCTGCGCGACGAGGAAATTTCGCTTACCCAACGCTCTCTCGCGGCTACTCTCAGCCGCCTCGGGATCGACTTGCAATTGCCTTGGCGGAACTACACCACTTTCAGAACGTACTGGATGCGCAACGATTGCGCAGGATCATGGCAGGCACGACGCGACCTGCTGGAGAGGTTTTTTGAGCCCGTACAGGAAGAGCTCGATCGGCAAGAGGAAGCGCAGTTCAGGGCAGTCTTGGTAGAAGGGGTGTCACCGCACTCCAGCATGGGCTGGCCCAGAGTCGACGAAGAGTTGAACGAGCTGCGTCGGCGATTCCGCACCGCATCGACGACGCAGGACTACCGCGACGTCGGCAACCGATCTGTCGCCGTACTTGAGGCGCTGAGTCGAACCGTCTACGATCCGCGGGTGCATCTTCGCGAGGGCGAGATAGAACCGACGGTGGACAAGACGAAACAGCGGCTGGGACGGTATGTAGAAGATTCACTCGGGGGAAGAGACCACGAGACAATCCGTGGTGTTGCGAACAAAGTCATCGAGCTTTCACACAGCGTAAAACACTCAAGCGCGCCGACGAGGAGGGATGCAGGGATTGCAGCCGACTCGGTAGTAATGCTGGCCAACCTTTTGCGCCGCGTCGACCAAGATTTTTGACAGTGTATTCAACCTACTATTCGAGATGAGCTGCTGGCCGAGTAGAGCCGAGGGCAGCGTTAAAGATCACGCAGCGCTACTGCGTGAGACGATCGATAAGATCAATGAATTCTGGAAGGTGCAATCTCGCATTTTGCGCTGAAACCTGTACTGCATCACCCGATCTCAGCATCCAAATCTCAAGGTCGACGACACGGTCGGGACCGAATTCTTCATCGAGAGCGAGCACGGTCGGACAGGCAATCAACCCAAGTTCGTCGATGGAAAACTTGCGTTTTTGAACCCCCCAGAGGCACAGCCTTCCGCTCATACCTGTGGAACCGATCAAGACGATGTTGCAGGCCGCGGCTACGCTGTGTGCGCCGACTGCTACCGATGCGCGACTGTCGCCGACAACAGTCGGTCGATTGTCACCTCTCGCCATTGCCTTGTAGTTCGCAAACGCACTGACAGTATTCCTGGCCTTGGTTGCCAAGGAGCCAGTTCGCCAGTTACCTTGACTGAAGCTGCTACGGAGATATGCGTCGGCCGCTGCCTCGCCGTCGGCGTGGAAAACCTTCACAGCCTTGGTCGCGATCGAGTGTGTCGTCACAATCGGTGGTCTCGTTGATGGAATCGAGTATGAAGGGTCAAGTAAGCCCTCTCGGATGTTTGCGGGCGAGACGCGCATGGCTAACTCCTAGAGGATCCCGTGTGAGACAGGATGCCGATTGGCGACCTGTAAAACTTCTTCCGCCCAGAGGCGATGCAGCGCGATCCGCTCGGCGTCCGTGAGTGCTCCGCCTACGCCCAGAAGCGAAGGACGCTGTAGTTCGATCTCGAAATCGGAAGCCAACGAAATGCCCTGAGCCAATTGCAGGAAATGCACAAGGTTGTCGGTCGCGTCCGAGGCCATTGCCCCGGTCATCTTACTGTCCCACGGGTTGTGAACGTAGACGTCATCTTTGACAGCCGCAATTTCGGTCGCCACAAAGCGTTGCAAGCAAGGTATGCAATACCCGCAATGTTCCGAAGTGCGCTGAATTTTCCAACATGAAATTGCGCTTGGAACCATCTTCTCATGGCCCAATGTTTTAATTAGTTGAACGACGCCAGCTTTCGTCAAGTGCTCAAGTGGATTGTCTATTTGAAAATTGCCTTGCAAGACCACCCCGGCCAGGCGTTGAACTGCCAACAAGACTTGAGGATGTGCGGTGCGGGTCGACAACGACGGAACGCGCGCTTCGGTCTCGGGTTCATGGACGGCCAGTATTCCGTTCTCACCGACCCAGATGTTAGACACCGAAAATGTGTGTGCGGCGAGCACGGCGCTTGAGATAAACAGAAGGCTCCGGGCTCGTTGGCTTTCATCGGTAACAATGCCCGAATTTGCGCCATTCTTAGACATGATAGGAAGTGGAGCTGGCCTGGGTAGCGTCGGCAAAGTGGTCAGCAGCGCCTTGACGGCCTTATTGACCGATGGATTCGCGAGGTGTGTGATCAGGGCGGTACGTTCACCAGTGCTTTCCAGTTGCGCTACTGCTGCATATGAGTCTAATCCGCCGCTGAACAGAGCAACGCCAGTAACGTTTTGCGGCACCTGCCCATCGGGCCTTGGGACGGCAAACGGGGCTGATTCCTCGTGAAACCGTACCGTTAGCCGGTCGTTTGTCAATCGATTCCAGACGTCGCGCAACGCGGGTTTTGCCGAATTCCATATGGCGGGATTTCGGACAGGAATATCCACGCCGATTTCCCTAGTCCAAGTTTCTGGCGATCTCCGGCTTACACGGTCAACCGCGTAAAGAGCACCGAACACCTCCAACCAGTCTTGTTCGATACTCGTTAGTGAACGGTTCAGACTGGCGGCCAGGTTTGAATAATTAAAACTCCACGTCAGCGGTAGCTCGTACGTTGTCTGCTTCCAACGGACCTGTACTGCACCGGGAGGCGCACTGGCGCAATCGTTGACGACGACAGTAGTTGGTTGCGTCATTGGTGGCCGCGCTCCGACCCATAAGGGGGCGGTTTGTTATCGAGATGATCTGGATCGACTCGCACTAGGTCAGCCGCGAATCCCCATGCCTCGTTTATTGCCTTATTCCATGCTGATTCGTCGTTGGCATAGCTCAGTTTGTCGGCTGTCCGTCGGGAGATGTTGCCTGCGATGGTCGCCATCTCATCAGCAAGGGCCGCTACATCTGAGCTGGTTCCGATTCTACCGCCCACTAGTTGGGGCCCATCTCGAAGCACCAGGTGCATTGTTACTGATTGAATGATTTGCACCAGGAACTCTCCTTGAAGCGCGTCTGGGCTTCGCTCTTGCGTTGACCATAGGCTGGAGGCCTGCCGTGGATTGAGGGAGTTAATCGTGGCACCCAGTTCATGCAGGGGCAGTAGCAGGGTTCGGGTGAGTGCACGCTCGGACAACGCCATCACTAATCCAGCGTTCACGTAAGTCGAGTCGGACAGCGCTTCCAATCGCGCCTCATCGACCACCCGACGCAAGGCAGCGCCGACCGACTCCGAGTTGGCCAACAGACCCGGCATTCGCTCCCAACTGCTGTAGGCATGTCTTGCGAAGGTGGCGCAGGCGGAGGATGCCATTGAGGTCATCCAGCCGTCAGCCTGCGCTGCGCGAAACAACTCCCCGACCGCACGAGGTCGAGGCATGTTTTCGTATGAAGCTCGAACTACCCTCCACCGAAGGTTGTCCGGGCTTCTCACGTTTGTGCTAGTTCCCATCGCGCTACTATCCCCCACACTCATCGATTCGGCGTGCTTCTTTGGCTTTCTGAAGGGCGTCGCGAGCAAGCCCGGCCGCGTTCTCGACGGTCACTTTGCCTTCCGATGAGAGCGACTTGATCGAGAGAAAACCGGTTGCTTCCGGACCATCTGCATCGACAGCGAGCGGTATCGCCAGCGCAAACAACGCCTGCGAAGATAGGTACACCAGGTCAGTTCCCGCCTCTAAGAATCGAGTGCGGCGCGCGTTGTATGATCTCTCGGAATCGAGAAATGAACTTGAACATACAATCATAATGTTCGATTCGGAAATTCTGCCGTGCCACGCCCATTGGCGACCGCAGTATTCGAGAAGCTTTCGCTCCTCGGCGGCGGTCATCTCAAATCCGTCGCGTGCGGCTTTACAGTCGTACAGCAGCATTTCGGTCGGATTTTGCGCGTTGACCAAGTAGCCGTCTGGTTCGCGCACACCACGACGTTGAGTACCCAGACGGCGCCCGGCCAGGCCTAGTAGCCGCGTCGAGATTCGAAAGAATGCCTCTTCAAACATTGTTTCGGCGTCTGTGCCGGAGTTCCTGAGTTCTGGGGGAAGTTTGTTCAAAGACAAGGCCCGCAGCCACCGAAGCCCGGTGGGGTCGACGACGGTCAGGTCAGCTGCGTTTTTACGAAAGAACCCGTACAAGTCCGCGTCGGAAGTGGGGCGATTATTGACCCACTTCACTAGGGCCGAAGATTCGAGAAGGTCCACGAGTGCTTGCATATCAATTAGGAACAAGCTTTCGTAATCATTGGGTTCCCACCCCAAGTCCACCTCGCCCACCAGTACTTGGGAGCTGCAACGGCTGAGACGTGCAGCATCGAAACCTTCATCCAGGGCGGCACGCGTTATGGGTTCCGATGCGAGACGAATGAGCAGCGTTCGGTCCGCTCCTAGCACCTGCTGACTTACTATCAGGTCTACATCTTGACCTCGTTCGATGGCGGTCACGACTGTATGTCCTTGTTCGGCAGCAACCATCTGAACCAGAACACGTTTGTCGGCGAGTGACATTGACTGAAGCTCGTTGGTGCTTAAGCCGCGGCGATACTTATTGCCGGCGGGAAGTGAGCCTGCGTTCGGCTGCTCCCGTCCGTCTGTCATTGAGGTCCCCCCGAGGGTGACGGTTGGCGTAGTTCAAGGGACAACGGTGTGTGGATCATGCAATCTCCTGAAGCGCGCGTTGAGCAACATACTGGGTGATGGTCAGGCGGTTGTACGTAGTTTCCTTGAGCTCACTGTTGTCGGCGTTCCGATCAGTGGTGCACGCTCGCGGCGGTATCCCTCGACAAAGTCAAGGCTGGCGTGGCCGGTTTGGCCGGCGATCGCGGAGCCGTCGCGCCATTTACGTGCGCCTTGGGTGACGAAGCCCGCGCGGAGGGAGTGCCCTCTTAGCTTGGCGAGGGCGGCGGGGTTGTATCCGGCGTGTTGAGCGCGGCGGCGAATGGATGGTCTGGTGGACCGCTGATCCGGACAGTGCGGTGCTGCCCAAATTTCCGTTCTTGGCGATCGCCCGGAGCAGCGTGCGCGGGCGACCGTGCCTGGCACTCCCACTCGGCACGCGTGCCCATCGAATGGTTCTCGCTTGCGCAATAATCGGATGACCGAGGGGCGGCCAATGACGTCGAACGCGCGGAGTGGGCAGGTCTCGTGCGACTCGGTGTACGGCACGCCCGGTGTTGTTCACCGTGGTCGTTTGGGCTGGTCGGAAGTCCATATCGCACCCTAGCGCAGGCCGCAGACACTGCTGCACCACCAAAACGGTGCTGAGCTGGCGTTTCGGAGAAGATGAGGCGGAATCTGCAATTTACAACGTCTACATCTGGTTGGTCGGGGGCGAGCCGAGATCACGGCTGTGGCGAATTCTGAACTGTCAGACTGACCACGCCCACCATGCCAATCACCAACGAGCCGGAAACTAAGCTGCTCCCATGCCCGCCGGACGCTTCGCTCCCAGTCCCTCCGGCGACTTGCATCTCGGCAATCTGCGCACAGGCTTGCTGGCCTGGCTCTTCGCCCGCTCCACCGACCGACGTTTCGTGATGCGCGTGGAAGATCTTGATCGCGTGAAAGCCGGCTCCGAGCAACGGCAACTCGACGATCTCGCCGCCATCGGACTGGACTGGGACGGGCCCATCATGCGGCAATCCGAGCGTCGGGAGATCTACGACGCCACGATTCGCTCGCTCACCGCCGCCGGCATGACGTACGAATGCTTCTGCACGCGTCGGGAAATCCTCCAGGCCGCATCCGCGCCGCATGCACCCGACGGCGCGTATCCCGGAACCTGCAAAAACCTGACCGCTGACGAGAAAGCAGCCAAGGACCGCCCACCGGCCATCCGATTACGTTCGCAGGTAACCGAATTCACCGTCGTCGACCAGCTGCACGGCCTCTACAGGGGCCAGGTGGACGACTTCGTCCTGCGTCGATCCGACCGCGTCCCCGCCTACAACCTCGCCGTCGTTGTCGACGATGGCGCGCAAGGCGTCGACCAGATCGTGCGCGGCGACGACCTCCTCACCTCCGCGCCGCGGCAGGGATATCTGGCTCAACTCCTCGGCCTCACCCCCGCGACCTACGTCCACGTACCCCTTGCGCTGAACTTAGAGGGCAAACGCCTGGCCAAGCGGGACGGCGCTGTGACACTGCGCGAACGGCCCGATGCGTGGTCGCTCATCACCGCCTCGCTCGGCATGCCGAATGCGAAGAACGCCGAGGAACTGCTCGAACATTGGAAGCCGACGCGGGTACCGCGTGAACCGTGGGTGTTCGACCCCGCGAATCTCTGATCTACGGACCGATCGAGATCACGTTGCAACGCGACAGGACCCAACTGCGCACGAATCGGACGTACAGTGGCCGCGACAACTCTTCCCGAGGGAGAAGGACACGATGACCTCAGGCGGTTACGACCCCGACAAGGATCCACAGAACCCCGGCGGCTATCCCCCGCCGCAGGGCGGCTACCCGCCACCTTCCCAGGGCAACTACCCACCACCGCCCCAGGGCAACTACCCACCGCCTCAGCAGGGCGGCTACCCACCACCCGGCAACTACCCACCGCCCCCGCAGGGCAACTACCCACCCCCGGGCAACTACCCACCGCCCCCGCAGGGCAACTATCCGCCGCCTCCGGCCTTCGGTGAGTCACCGATGCCGACGCAGCTGTCCGTGGGAACGGCCATCGGCTACGCATTCAACAAGTTCAAGGACAACGCCCTCGTCTGGGTCGGCATCGTCCTGATCGCCGCGATCATCCAGGGCGTCCTGAACTTCGTGTTGAGCTCCGACAACTTCGTCCTCGGCTTGATCTTCAGTGTCATCGTCGGAGTCGTCGCGCTCCTCATCCAGGCGGCACTCGTCCGCGGCGCTCTGCACGAGGTGGACGGGATCAAGCCCGCGTTCGGGTCCTTCTTCCAGTTCGGCAACGTCGTGTCCGTCGTCATTGCCGGCGTCCTCGTCGGCATCGCCACCAGCATCGGCTTCGTCCTGCTGATCATCCCCGGACTCGTCATCACGTTCTTCACGTGGTGGACCTTCCAGTTCGTCATCGACCGCGGCGACGAGCCGATCCCCGCCATCAAGGCGAGCGCTCAGGCGATCGCGTCCAACGGTGGGACCCTCTTCGTGCTTGCACTCGCCCTGGTCGGCATCAACATCGTCGGCGCTCTTCTGTTCGTAGTCGGTCTGCTGGCCTCCATCCCGATCACGATCATCGCCGGAACCTACGCCTACCGCGTCACGGTGCGCGGACGCGTCGCCTGACCTGAGATCCGCCTCGATGGGCACGTATCCCTCACCCGGGATTCGCGCCCATCGTCGTCTCGGTGCTTGGATCGAGCAGTGACTACTACCGAACACACCGCCGCCAACGGCGGCACCGAGTCTGGGCAGGCCACGTTCGCTCACATCAGCCGGGGCTACTACCCCACCATCGTCGCGCTTTTCGTCGCGACGCTACTGATCTCGAACGTGGCCGCCAGCAAAGGTGTCGCCTTCTTCGCCTCGTCCGACGTCATGCTCGGACCACTGCAGATCCTGCCGATCAATACCGACGGCGCATTCTTCCTGTTCCCCCTCGCCTACATCCTCGGCGACGTCCTCAGCGAGGTCTACGGCTTCAAAGCCGCACGCCGCGCGATCTACCTCGGTTTCGGCTCCCTGATCCTCACCTCGGTGTGCTTCTGGATCGCCATCGAACTTCCCGCCGCCTCGTTCTACGAGAACCAAGAGGCACTCGAAACCGTCGTCGGTGTCGTTCCCCGACTCGTCCTCGCGGGTCTCGCCGGCTTTGCCGTCGGCCAGCTCCTGAACTCCTACGTCCTGGTCAAGATCAAGGAACGCACCAAGGAAAAGCACCTGTGGGCGCGCCTGATCGGCTCGACCGTCGTCGGCGAATTCTTCGACACACTGATCTTCTGCGCCATCGCCGCCGGCGTCATCGGCATCAGCACGTGGACCGACTTCATCAACTACGTCGTCGTCGGATTCCTGTGGAAGACACTCGTCGAGGTCCTCGTCCTCCCCATTACGTACCGCGTCATCTCGTACATCAAGAAGCGCGAACCGTCGTACCAGAGCAGTTAGCTCGCAACCCATTCTCGACTGACCTCGAGGTAGCGCCCTCGCGCTGCCTCGAAGGTCGCGACGGCCCGGGTTCCCGGCCAGTCCTCCGGTGTCATGGACGGCGGGAGGCCCGGGTCGACGTAGGGAATCACACGCCACTCGTCGAGCAGCGTCGCGAACGTGACGAACGCGTCGCGCGGATTCCGAGCCGGCGCGATGGTCTCGTAAGCGGAAAGAAATGCCCGATGCCGATCGGCGATGCCGGCCAGATCCCACCATTGCGCGGCGGTCTCACGCAACGTGGTCGGCGGCGCGACCTCGGAGGCGACGAACGTCGTCACGTAGGGCGAGAGATCCAACGCGTCGACGATGGCACCGGCCTCGTCCGCGAGGTAGTCGGGTGCGATCCACAGACCGGGTGAGACTGTGCCGCAGCCTATTCCGGTGAGTCGACGCCTCAGCTGGTGGCGCGCGGCGCGTTGGGTCTCGGGGATGGTGAACGAGATGAGCCGAAACGGATCGCCGTCGGCCATCCGCCGGAACCCGAAGATCCGACCGTCGCCGCGCGCGAACATCGCGTCGGCCTGCTCGGTGATGCGATAGCCGGTGCGGCCCTCACGATTACTCGATTCGACGACGCCCTTCTTCTTCAACCTCGCCACCGCGATGCGCGTGCTCTCCGGTGGCACCCCGAGCGCGTCCATCCAGACGACGACATCGGCGATGGCGAACCACCCTCCGAGGGGTCGAACGTATGCCCCGAGCACCGTGCGCACCAGTGAGGTGGCGCTTCCCGGACGAGAGTCGAAGTCGTCGAGGATCGCCCCGGCAGTGCTAGGCGCGGAGTTCGTCACGGATCGCCACGATTCCCAGATACACCTCTCGGTAGGAAGTACTGAGAGGGCTCAATCCCAGGCGAATACCCTGCGGCGCGCGGTAATCCGGGATCACACCCTTCTCCCACAGGCGAGCGGTGATCTCCTTGAACTCGGGATGGTCGATGGTGACGTGCCCGCCCCGTCGATTCGAGTCCTCGGGTGAGGCGATCTCCACCCCGAGCGGTACCAGCATCTCGCGGACGAGCTCGAGGGCGTATTCTGTCAGCGCAACGGACTTCGCGCGTATCGCGTCCATCCCCACCTCGGCGATCATCTCGATGGTGTCCTGCATCGCGATCATCCCGAACACCGACGGCGTACCACTGATGACGCGTCGAATACCCTGTGCCGGAACGTAACCCTGCGCCATCTCGAACGGATCGGCGCGGCCCATCCAGCCCCAGATCGGCTGCACGAAATCGCCCTGGAGATCACTGCGCACGTACGCGAAGGCCGGTGAGCCGGGTCCTCCGTTGAGATACTTGTAGGTGCACCCGACGGCCAGATCCACTCCCCAGGAATCGAGTTCGAGCGGTACCGATCCAACGGAGTGGCACACGTCCAGCAGCATCAAAGCTCCGGCAGCGTGCGTGATGCGCGTCGTCTCGGCCACGTCGACGAGGAAGCCGGAACGGTAGGCGACATGGGTGATCACCACCAAGGCGGTGTTCTCCCCCACCACCTCGGCGAGTTGCTCCGGTTCGATACCACCGCGGCGGTCCGTCTCGATCCACCGCAGGGTCATATTCAGCTCTGCTGCAATACCTTCGAGCAGGTATCGGTCGGTCGGAAAGTTGTCGCGGTCGATGACGATCACGGTGCGGCCCGGCCGCATGGCGATCGCCGCCCGCGCCAGTTTGTACAGCAGTACCGTCGTCGAATCGCCGATGGTGGTCTGACCGGACGCGGCCCCCAGGGTGGCGTCGGCCAGGGCGTCGCCGATGGTGACGGGGAGGTCGAACCACTGCTCGTCCCAACCACGGATCAGGCGTCCACCCCAAGCCTGCGTCATGAAGGTGTTGATCCGTTCGACACTGGCCTTGGTGGGCCGGCCCAGCGAGTTGCCGTCGAGATATGCACTGATCGACGGGTCGTCACTGCCGAGGAATTTGTCGCGGTAGCTGCGGAGTGGATCCTTCTCGTCGAGTTCGAGTGCGCGTTCCATCATCGTCCGATTTCCGTTCTCACAGCGAGCAATTCGGGGAAGAAGGTGAGTTCGAGTGCCTTCTGCAGAAATCCGACGCCACTCGAGCCTCCGGTCCCGCTCTTCATTCCGATGGTACGGAGCACCGTCCGCATGTGCCGGAAGCGCCACAGCTGGAAGTTCTCCTCGAGATCGACGAACTCTTCGAAGGCCTCGTACACCGCCCAATGTTCGGTGTGGTTCTCGTAGACGAACTTGATCAGCGGCATCAGGTCCTCGTTGAACAAGTATGCCGTGGTGACATCGCGATCGAGGGCCGAAGCCGGCACGTCGTAGCCTTGCCGGGCCAGCGATTGCCAGAAGGCGTCGTACAGGCTCGGTTGGTGCAACAGAGTCGAAAGCTGTTGATAAGCAGCCGGATCGGACTCGAAGACCGTCAGCATGCCCGCATTCTTGTTGCCGAGCACGAACTCCACGGCCCGGTACTGATACGACTGGAAGCCCGAGGAGTTGCCGAGGAAGTCGCGGAACTGGGAGTACTCCGTCGGGGTGAGCGTGGCCAATACCGACCACTGCTCGGTCAGCGTCTTCTGGATGTGCTTGACCCGAGCCACGCATTTGAGCGCGGTACCGATGTCATCGGCATCGAGAGCTGCTCGCGCGGCCAGGGTCTCGTGCAGTACCAGCTTGAGCCACAGTTCGGTGGTCTGGTGCTGAATGATGAACAGCAGTTCGTCGTGATGCTCGGGGGTGCTCACCGGCTTCTGGGCGCTGAGCAACGTGTCGAGGTCCAAGTACGCGCCGTAACTCATACGGTCGCTGAAGTCGGTGACGACGGTCTTCTCTATCGCGCGGGTATTGCCTTCGACGCTCATGGCTGGTCCTCGAGGTGATGGGCTGGTGAGGCCAGCGTATTACAGATTCGTGCCGCCCGCCAGATCGACGACATATCGCGGTTTCGCGAATGCCACCCGTCGCCTATCCTCGAAGTAATCGAGTCGAGTGAGGAATCGCAGTGCGTAGAGCGTCCGGACAGTTGGAGGAGTCGATCCTCGAGTTGCTCGGCGAGCACACGGAACTCTCGGTGGCCCAGGCCCGCGAGCATCTTGGCTCGGATCTCGCCCACACCACGGTCATGACCGCTCTGGTGCGCCTGCACGGCAAAGGACTGGTCGATCGCGAGCGGCGCGGGCGGTCCTTCGTTTACACCCTCAACGCCCCGGTCGACGAGATCCCGGCTCTTCGGGCTGCGATGCGGATGCGCACCGAACTCGGTGCCAGAGCCGAACGCGCAGACGTACTGGCCAGCTTCGTGGCCGCACTCGACCCCGAGGACGAGGCGACGCTGCGCGAACTGCTGGCCAAGTCGGACGCAGCCGAGCAACACCCATGACCCTGCTCCTGGTCGTGGCCGTACTGCCGTGGGCGCTGTCGCTGCTGCTGGGATTCGGAGCCGATCAACTCGACCGTCGACTCAATCCGTCGACCGCCGTCGTCCTGTTGCCCATCCTGTCCATGGTGACCGCATTCTCCGTGACTGCGTCCATGGCCGCGCTCGCTGCGGTGCTGCTGGCGTCAGGTGAGATTGCCTGGCTATCGGTGGGAATCATCCTCTGCGCGTGGATGTTCTGGCGCGTGGTCGAGGTCGCCCGCCATGTTCGACGCGTCGCCGTCGGTGCGTCGATCGCATCGGAATTCGGTGACGAGGCGCGGGCGACGGGCGGCATCGTCGTGGTCGACTCCGACGTTCCCGACGCCTTTGCAGTTCCCTCCGGCGGAGGTGCCGTCGTGATCACCACCGGCCTCGCGGAGGCTTTGTCGGACAACGAATTACGCGCCGTGGTCGAACACGAGCGTGCGCACCTACGGCATCGCCACAGCGTGTGGATTCAGATGTGTGAGATCGCGGCTCGTCTGAATCCGATTCTTGGGCCGGTGCCCTCGAAGGTCCGGCACGCCGCCGAGCGTCAGGCCGACGAGAGCGCAGCGTCTCTCGGGCGTCGAGACACGTTGTCTGCCATCGCCAGAACCGCCCTGCTGCGGAAACAACTCGACCATGGAACCCGCACGCTCGCCAGTACCGGCGGCGACGTCGTTCGCCGCGTGCAGGCCCTCAGCGAACCACCACGGCACCGTCATGATCGCGGCATCCTCGCGGCCGGACTGGTGCTGATCCTCGCGTTCACCGTCATTTCCACGGCACTGTTCGACGTCGTTCAAGATGTGGTGGCCCCCGAAACCGGAGAAGTCGCCACCTCGATCTTTCGCTGATCTCGGTCAGATGCCCGCGACCCCCGCCAGTTGGCCGATCGCATAGGTGACGGCCATCGCGATTGCGCCACCGATCACGATACGAGTCACCGCCGGCCGACTCGGCGCACCGCCGAGGCGCGCACTGATGGTTCCGGTCAACGCCAGAGCCAGCAACACGACGACAAAGGTGACCGGAATACGTTGCGAAGCAGGCAGAAGCAGGATCGAGAGCAACGGCAGGAGCGCACCGCTGATGAACGACACGGCCGACGATGCGGCCGCTTGCCATGGATTGGTCAACGCGTCGGGGTCGATTCCCAACTCGACGTCCACGTGCGCGGCAAACGGATCGTGTTCGGTGAGTTCGCGCGCAACGGTCTGGGCAGTCTCTGCCGAGAGCCCCTTGGCCTCGTACAGTGCCGCGAGCTCAGCCAATTCTTCCTCGGGCTGCTCGTCCAGCTCTTTGCGTTCCTTGATCAGCAGGGATCGCTCGGCGTCGCGCTGCGTGCTCACCGAGACGTACTCCCCGAGCGCCATCGACACAGCTCCCGCAACAAGTCCCGCAACGCCTGCAGTGAGCAGCGATCCTTTGTCGGTGGTGGCCGCTGCGACACCGACGACCAGGCCGGCAGTGGAGACGATGCCGTCGTTCGCGCCCAACACGCCCGCCCGCAGCCAGTTCAGCCGACCGGACATATCTGCGTGCGGTTCGTGATCGTGCAGGCTCGGCTCGGGCTCACTCATCGACGGCCGTTACCGTTACGTCATCCCAGGCGGCGCGAGCGCCGGACTCACCGATTCTGTACACCTGGACGATTGTGGTCGCTCCGACCACCACTGCCAACACCACCACCGCGATCGACTGCCACCGCACGGGCGCGTTGCCGCGACGCTCACGCAGATGCAGGAACACCAGTGCCGCGGCGACGACCACAAGACCGACGGAGAAGAAGATCATCCAGTCGCCGATCTCGGCGTGCTGTTCGACCGCAGCGGTCTCGGGGACGCGCTTCTCGAGCCACTCGCCTGCCTCGGTCGTCAGCGGCGTCAACACCAACGTGAACACCGCCAGGGCTGCGATGAGCCACACGAGACGGCTGCGCACACCGGACCAGGTGCTGGCCGCGATGGCGAGCAGGGCGGTCAGCGGTGCCAGCACCACGATGAAGTGAACGAGCAGAATGTGGGCCGGTAGGCCGTTGAAGGTGGACATGCGTTCTCCCGCTGGCTTGGAAAGTCGCGTGCACCTCACGCACAGCATATGCTACACGTTGTGTAGTAGTTGCAGGGATGGATCGAGTTCCGTCAGGGTTCGCCACGCCACGTTGGGATCGGCGACCATCGCATACACGATCTGCTCGAGACTCCGTCCCAGCGCGAGAGCGGTGTTCGCGTCGAACAGTGCTGTGGGATAGACGATATCGATGTCGATACCGATAGCCTTCCCTTGGTCGTCCCGCCGTTCGGTGACGTGCAGATGCAGGTCGCATTTGGCGATGTCGATCGGTCGGGGTGTGATCTCGACTCGTGTGTCCCCCAGGTCGAGGGTTGCGGCGGTGAAGACGTCCAGAGACAGCGCGACCTGGAAAATCGGGTGCTGCCCGGCCGCCGTGTCAGGAGCAAGTTCGGCGACGACATCCTCGAACGGCACCGATGCATGGTCGAATGCGCGCAGCTCGCTCCCACGGGCCGCCTGCACCACGTCTTCGACGGTCGTAGCGGACGCGATGTCCGTCCGAATCGCGACGGTGTTGGTGAAGGTACCGACCAGCTGCTCGAGCCTCGGATCGTCGCGCCCGGCAACCGGGGTTCCGACGACGATATCGGTGGAGTCCGTCACCTCCGCGAACAGAATCAGCAGTGCTGCGCGCAGCACGCTGAATCGTCCTGTCCCACAACGCTGGGCAAGTTCGGTGATTTTCTCCGTGGCGGGTGCATCGAAGCGAAGCGATGTGCGCGCACCGGAGAAGTCCCACTCCTGTGTACGTGGCCGGTCCAACGGCAACTCTGTGCCGCTGGGGACACCTGCGAGTTCCGCGCGCCAGAACTCGATGTCGGCCGATACATCCCGATCGGCGGCCCAGACACTGTAATCGGCGTACTGCAAGGGCAATTCGGGCCACGACGGTGCACTGCCGGCCATCCTGGCCTGATAAGCCAGTACGAAATCCGAGGCCAGCAGCCCGAGAGACCACCCGTCCGCTGCGATGTGGTGAACGGCGCACGCCAGCACGTGGTGATCGGGTGCTACCGCGAACAGGCGAGCACGGATCGGGAACTGGGTACGCACGTCGAAAGGGTGCTCCATGGTCTGCAGTACCTCGGCGTCATCGAAATCGACCACGTCGAGGTTCGGTGCCACGGCGGCAGAATCCTGCTCGATCACCTGCACTGGAGCCCCATCGACATCCGGGTAGCGCGTCCGCAGCGTGCTGTGTCGCTCGATCAGATCGGTCAACGCGTGCGAGGCTGCCGCTGGATCGAACTCCCCGGTTATCGAGACCGTGAACGGCAGATTGGACAGCGGTAGCGCTGCGCTTCGATCGATGTGGCGCTGTTGCGGCGCCAGCGGAATTGCAATCACGCCCTGCGACATGCCTTGTTCAGGTCGCGAATTGTGTTGTAGTCCAAGAATACGGCGTGCATCGATTCGTGCCGCGAAGGTCTGTACGGACGGAGCCGCCGCGAGATCTCGTACACCGATGTCCACCGATGCCTCGGCCCGGATCGATGCGACGACTCTGGTCGCGGCCAGTGAGTCACCACCGAGGTCGAAGAACGATGTGGCGCAGTCGATGTCATCTTTGTCGAGTACACGCGAGAAGGCTGCCGCCACCATCTCCTCGGTTACACCGGACGGCGCAGTTCGATGCCCGGTCGACACCATGGACAGATCGGGTGACGGCAGCGCTCCGCGATCGATCTTCCGGTTGATCGTCAGCGGAATCTCGTCGACAACCGAGATGGTCGCCGGCACCATATGGGCAGGCAGACGCCCCACGAGATCGTTGCGGATTCGCGTCGTGTCGACGAGTTCCCGCGGCCGCTTCGGGACGATGTACCCGTCGATACGGAGGTCACCGGAACGGCTGCGGTGCAACGACGACGACGCCGCAGCGACCTCCGGATGCGATCGCAGTGCAGCGTCGACCTCCCCGAGTTCGACGCGATTGCCGCGGATCTTGATCTGGTCGTCGGTGCGTCCGAGGAACTCCAGCGTCCCGTCTCCGCGTAGACGCGCCCGATCTCCGCTGCGGAACATCCGAAGACCGGTGCTGCCGAACGGATTCGCAACGAAGCGAGCTGCCGTTTCTGCGGTGCGCCCGAGATATCCGCGCGCAACGCCGGGGGTCTCGATGTAGATTTCGCCGACTGCACCCGAGGGAACCGGCCGCAACGCCCGATCGAGAAGGTGAATCACCGTCCCCACCATGGCTCGACCGATTCCGTCCACGCTGCCCGGGTTCAGAGCCTCGGTCATGGTGACACTGCAGGTCGTCTCGGTGGGCCCGTAGGCGTTGAGCAGTCGTCGACCCACCGACCATCGACCGACGGTGTCCTGCGGTGCCGATTCACCGCCGATGATGATGGTCCCGACATGCGACAGGGCTGCGGGATCCAGCGTGGCCAGCGCCGAGGGCGTGATCAGCAGATGTGTGATCGATTGCTGGGCAATCAGTTCCGACAGTTCTGCGCCGCCGTAGCTATCCGGCGGAGCGATCACCACTGCCGCGCCTGCGGTTGCTGCGGCAAGCACTTCGACCACAGCGGTATCGAACCCGGGAGAGGCGAGATGACAGACGCGCGACTCGGCGTCGAGGTCGTAGCTGCTCCTGATCTGTTGCACCAGAGCGGCGATGCCACCGTGGGTGACGACGACGCCTTTGGGAGTGCCGGTGGAGCCGGAGGTGTAGATGACGTACGCCGCGTGGTGCGGTGTCGTCGGCGCGGGTTCATCACCCGGGCCTCCCTCCGCGAGAACGTCATCGAGGTTCAGCCATTCCACCTCGCCCAGATCGTCGCCTCCGGCGCACAGGCCCAACACCGCTCCGCTATTTCGCACCACGAACTGCGCTCTCTCGCGTGGGTGATTCGGGTCGACCGGAACGTACACCGCACCCACTCGTGCGACGGCCCAGAACGCGACGATCCCCTCCACGGATCGGCCGATGCGCACGGCGACCCGGTCCTGGCTACCGATTCCTCGCGCACTCAAGGCGGATGCGAGTGCGGCGACTCTCGTATCCAACTCCGCGTAGGTGACCGACACCTCCGCATCCTGGATCGCAATTCGATTGCGGTGCTGCATGATTGCCGTCGAGAACACGTCGTTCAGAGATCCACGCTCGGTCACGGCCGCGCCCACCGAGGCGGGCGTCGTACACGGTTCGTCGGGCAGGAACAGGTCGAGGTCTGCTATCGCGGTATCGCCGTAGCCGGATTCGGCGAAACTCTCGAGAAAGTGCAGGAATCGAGCATGGTGGCGCGCCAGGTCGCTCGGTGTGTAGGCGGCAGGGTTGGCCTCGAAGTCGATGCGAGGACGCGCTCCACCTCGCCCGGGGTAGATGTTGACGGCGAGGTCCGACACCGGGCCCGTCGTCAGAATGTTGATCTCGCCGTCGAAGTCGCCGATGGCCACGGTGTTCGCGAACATCATCACGTTGATCGTCGGCCCGAAACGCCCTGCGCTCAGCGCATTACCACTCTCGGACAACTGAGGTCTGCTGCGCTGATGGCGGAGCACGGCACCGATCGCCACCTCGGTGGACTTGATCACGTTGTTCACCGTCGCAGATCCGATGCCCGGCAGGCTCAGCGGCACAACGTTCGACAACGAGGACCCGGCCCGGCGCAACATCGCCGTCGGCCGCGCTGAGACCGGCAACGACAGATCCACGTTCTCGGTGTCGTTCATCCGCGCCAGGTACGCGGCGAAGGCCGCGATCACCACAGTCGACGTCGCACGACCGGCAGCGGTCGGAGAAACCGATCGATCCTCGCCGACGACGATCGGCACCGATGCAGGTTGAACGATTCGGCCGAGAGGCTCGGCGTGCCCCAGGTCTGCGGACTGCCAGTGCGCTCGATCGCGTCGTGCGCGGGCGGAGGTGCGGTAGCGCTCGTCCTCGGCGACAAGCGCGGCCGGCGTCGTCGGGTCGACAGCCACAGGCTCGACGCCATCAGACGCGGCGGCATACAGGGCCGCCGCCCGCTCGAGTACCTTCATCGAGGCATAACCATCGAGCGCGATGTGGTGGGCTCTGGTGTACCAGAACACGCGATCGTCCCCGACGCGAAGGACACGCAACCGCACGAGCTGGCCGTCCATCGAGAAAGGCGTGCGGCAATCGTCGTTCATCCACTGCGTCGCCGCGTCGGCCGGCCGGTCGTGTTCGCGGAAATCGAGGATCTCCACCCTGTCGGTCTCCCGAGGCTCGAACCGTTGCATCGGGGTGCCGTCGACCTCGACGATTCGCATCGTCGACGACGAGAACTCCCGATGAGCCCTGTTACCGATTTCAACCAGCGCGTCGAGGTGCACGGCGCCGATGATGTCGACGTAGTACGCAATGGTGAAGGGGACGTCCGGCATGAATTGTTGGGCAATCCAGATATCGGCCTGGGACGAACTCACAGGTAAGGCGTCGTCGAACATGGTGGTCCCCCCCAGGGCGTGCTGCTACTACACAGTCGGTAGTACCACCGTACGCCCCGATCCGAAGTGACGGTGCCGAGCGCGTCAGGCAGCGGCCTGAACGCGGGAAACACCAGGCCTGTCCTAAGGTGACACCCGTGCCGCAGAGCAACCACTATCACCACTTGATGTTCGGTCCTGCTGCGATTGCGCGGCAGAAGGTCGACGGCAGTTACACCGCCTACGGCTCACAGACCGAGCGACCGGACGACGGCCCGACGCCTCTCGACACTCGCGAGAAGGCCATGATTCGCGCGCTGGATCAGTTTCAGATCGCCACTGTCGCCGAGACCGGGTGGCCCTACATCCAGTACCGAAGTGGCCCGAAAGGCTTTCTGCAGGTTCTCGACGATCACACGTTGGGTTTCGCCGATTTCGCCGGAAACCACCAGTACGTGACGGCGGCCAATCTCGATCACGACGATCGCGTCGCACTGCTTCTGGTGAACTACCCTCTGCGCCAACGGCTCAAGCTCTACGGACGGGCACGTACCGTCGAAGCGGCCGACGACCCCGAACTCCTGGAACGGCTGAGGAAGATCGGCGACATGACCGTCGCCGCCACGTGCGAACGCAGCGTCGTCATCGACGTCGAGGCATTCGACTGGAACTGCACTCGCAGCATCATCCCCCGCTACGACGCGGCCCACCTCGCGGAGCTCTCCGAGGTCTACCAGCGCAAAGCCGGCGAGCGGGAACAGGAACTGCTACAGCGCATTTCGGAGCTCGAAGATCAGCTCACGCAGTCTTCGACGCATAGAAGCGACCCAGGAACTCCGTCTTGAATTCGATGAAGCGTCCCTGATCGATGGAGGCGCGAATGTCGTCGACGAGTTTGACCGTGAAGCGCTCGTTGTGGATGGTGCACAGCGTCGAGGCGAGCATCTCCTTGGCCTTGAACAGGTGATGGATGTACGCGCGGGTGTAGTGCGCGCAGGTGTAGCAGTCGCAGTTCTCGTCGATCGGGGTGAAGTCGCGACGATGCTTGGCGGTGTTGATGTTGAAGCGTCCCGTCGGCACGTAGATCGCCGCATTGCGAGCCACGCGTGAGGGATTGACGCAGTCGAACGTGTCGGCACCGTTCTCGATGGCGGTGAAGAAGTCGTCCGGTTCGCTGATGCCGAGCATGTGCCGCGGCTTGTGTTCGGGCAGTTGCTCGTTCACCCACCGGGTGATGGTGCCGAGGTTCTGCTTCTCGAGTGCCCCGCCGATTCCGTAGCCGTCGAACCCGCGACCCGTCTCTCCGGTGATGGTCTCGAGATCGTGTGCGGCCTTGCGTCGCAGATCCTCGTACTGGGCACCCTGCACTACCCCGAACAGCGCTTGATACGGCTTGTCGGCGCGCTCGACCGTCAGCCGTTCGTGCTCGAGGACGCATCGCTCGGCCCACGCCTGCGTCCGATCGACCGACTTCTCCTGGTAGCCGCGGGTATTCATCAGCGTGGTCAGCTCGTCGAACGCGAACATGATGTCTGCTCCGAGGCGATGCTGAATCTGCATCGACACCTCGGGAGTGAACCGATGCTTGGAGCCGTCGAGGTGGGACTTGAACGTCACCCCGTCGTCGTCGACGTGTGCGAGACGTTCCTTGCCCTCGGCGATGACGTCGTCGGACTGCACGCGCGTGGCATCCATCGAGATGACCTTCTTGAACCCGACGCCGAGCGACATCACCTGAAATCCGCCGCTGTCGGTGAACGTCGGCCCGTCCCAGTTCATGAACTTGCCCAGCCCACCTGCCTCGTCGACGATGTCCGAGCCCGGCTGCAGATACAGGTGGTAGGCGTTGGCGAGCACCGCCTGAGCGCCGAGTTCCTTCATCGCCTCCGGCAGCACCGCTTTGACGGTTGCCTTGGTTCCCACCGCGATGAACGCAGGGGTGGCGATATCACCGTGCGGGGTGTGGATGGTGCCGGTGCGGCCCAACTCACCGTCGAGCCGGGTACCGATATCGAAGCCGAAACTGGAGGAACTCACCGCGTCAGTATGCCGCTTCGCGGCTTGTGAGCGGAAACTCGTAGCAGGCTACGAGTTTCCGTGCACGTGCGGCGGAGCCGCTCCAGCCGCATTCAAACGGAAGTAGGCACCCTTGGCCGCGAGCAGTTCCTCGTGATTGCCCTGTTCGACGATACTGCCGTTCTCCATCACCACGATGGTGTCCGCGTCGCGGATGGTCGAAAGCCGGTGCGCGATAACGAAGCTGGTGCGATCGGTGCGCAGCTTCGCGGTGGCCTTCTGCACCAGTAGCTCGGTTCGGGTGTCGACGGAGCTGGTGGCCTCGTCGAGGATGAGGATCAGCGGCTTGGCCAGGAAGGCGCGGGCGATGGTGATGAGCTGCTTCTCACCGGCGCTGACGTTGTTGCCCTCCTCGTCGATGATCGTGT
>NZ_LVCU01000544.1:0-27223 GCF_001647185.1 Rhodococcus sp. EPR-147 | reverse complement strand
TCGCCGTAGGCGATGTTGTCGCGAATGGTTCCGCCGAACAGCCAGGTGTCCTGCAGCACCATTCCGGTGCGAGCGCGCAGTTCCTCACGGGTCATCTTGCGGGTGTCGACGCCGTCGAGGGTGATTCGGCCGGAATCGATCTCGTAGAACCGCATGATGAGGTTCACCAGGGTGGTCTTGCCCGCGCCGGTCGGTCCGACGATCGCGACCAGATGTCCGGGATCGGCCACCAGCGAGAGGTTCTCGATGAGCGGGCGGTCGGGAGAGTAGCCGAACGAGACGTCCTCGAATTCGACGCGTCCTCGGCGCTCGGTGGGCCGCACCGCATCGGCCGGGTCGGCGTCTTCTTCCTCGGCGTCGAGGACCTCGAAGATGCGCTCGGCCGACGCGACACCCGACTGCACCAGGTTCACCATCGAACCCACCTGCGTGAGCGGTTGCGTGAACTGACGCGAGTACTGGATGAACGCCTGCACCTCACCGAGCGTGAGCGTGCCCGACGCGACCCGCAGCCCGCCGACCACGGCGATGACCACGTAGTTGATGTTCCCGAGGAACATGATGACGGGCATGATCATGCCGGAGATGAACTGCGCCCGAAAGCTCGACTGGAACAACTTCTCGTTGCGCTCGCCGAACTCGCGCTCCACCTCGGCCTGACGACCGAAGGCCTTGACGATCTCGTGGCCCGTGTACGTCTCTTCGATCTGCGCGTTCAATTTGCCGGTGTGCTTCCACTGCGCGACGAAGTGCGGTTGTGAACGCTTGGCGATGACGGCGGTCACCGCGAACGACGCCGGAATGGTCAGCACCGCAACGAGAGCCAGCAACGGCGAGATCCAGATCATGACGCCGAGGATGCCCAGCACGGTGAGAATGCCGGTGATCAACTGACTGAGCGTCTGCTGCAGGCTGGTGGAGACGTTGTCGATGTCGTTGGTGACGCGGCTCAGTGTCTCGCCGCGAGCATGGTTGTCGAAGTACTTGAGCGGCAGTCGATGCACCTTCGCTTCGACGCTGCCGCGCAGCAACAGGATTCGACGCTGCAGCGCGATGTTGAGGATGTATCCCTGCGCCCAGGCCAGCACCGCAGAGAGCACATACAGAACCAGGACCCACAGCAGCACGGTTCCCACTGCACCGAAGTCGATTCCGGCTCCTGGGGTCAGGTTCGTCCCGGACACCAGATCTGCGACGGAGTCGTTCCCCTCCGCCCGGAGCTGGTCGATGGCCTGATCTCGGGTCTGACCCGGATCGAGCTCGCGGCCGACGACGCCGTTGAAGATGAGGTCCGTCGCGTGTCCGAGGACGCTGGGTGCCGCGACGGTCAGCACGGTGCTGGCGATACCGAACAACAGCATCACCGACAGGAGCAGTCGCTCGGGAGCGAGCAGGCCCACCAGACGCTTGAACGAACCTTTGAAGTTGCGGGCCTTGGTTCCCGGCTTCACAGTCTTGGAGACGGGGGCGATCTCTTCCTCTTCCGTCTTCTCCACCTGCGCGGTCACAGTGCACCCACTGCGTGCTGCGAGTCGACGATCTCGGCGTAGGTGGGGCAATCGGCCATCAATTGGTCGTGGGTACCCACACCTACCGGCTTTCCGTCGTCGAGTACGAGTATCTGATCGGCGTCGATGATGGTCGAGACGCGCTGCGCGACAACGATCATGCATGCATCTCTCGTCACTGCCTTCAGAGCCGCGCGCAAATTGGCGTCGGTGGTGAGGTCGAGTGCGGAGAACGAGTCGTCGAACAGATAGATGCTGGGTTTGCGGACGAGCGCGCGGGCGATGGCCAGGCGTTGCCGCTGACCGCCGGAGACCGTCGTACCACCCTGCGCGACGGGAGTGTCCAATCCCTCCGGCATGGCCCGAACGAAGTCGGCACCCTGGGCGATCTCGAGAGCCTCCCACAGTTCCGCGTCGGTGGCGTCGGACTTGCCGTAGCGCAGGTTGCTCGCGATGGTGCCCGAGAACAGATACGGCTTCTGCGGGATCAGACCTATCTCGGAGCGCAGCAGATCCAGATCGAGTTCGCGGATGTCGACGCCGCCGACGCGTACCTCACCGCCGGTGACGTCGATGAGTCGCGGAATCAGGTTGACGAGGGTGGACTTTCCCGAGCCGGTGCCGCCGATGATGGCGGTGACCTTGCCGGCCTCGGCCCGCAGGTTCACTCCGCACAGCACCGGATATTCGGCACCGGGGAAAGAGAATTCGGCGTTCACGAGCTCGACCGTTCCCGGCGAGGATGCGAAAGTCTTGGGCTTGTCCGGCAACACGACCGAGGATTCGGTGGCCAGTACCTCACTGATGCGATCGGCACACACCGACGCGCGGGGAACCATCATCGCGATGAAGGAGGCCATCATCACCGACATGAGAATGAGCATGATGTAGCTCAGAAGTGCTGTGAGAGAACCGATCTGCATCGTGCCGTCGTCGATCGCGTGGCCACCGAACCAGATGACGGCAACGCTGGTGACGTTGCTGATGAGCATGACCGTCGGGAACATCAGTGCCATGAGCCGACCGACGCGCAGGGCGGTATCGGTGAGCGCGGCGTTGGCCGACCCGAAACGGTCGATCTCGAAATCCTCGCGAACGAAGGCTCGCACCACGCGAATTCCGGTGATCTGCTCGCGCAGGACACGATTGACGGCGTCGATACGCTTCTGCATCGAGCGGAACGCGGGGACCATTTTGACGATGATCAGGCCCATGGAGATCGCGAGCCCCGGCACCGCGATCATCAGGATCCACGACAACCCGAGATCCTCGCGCAGCGACATCACGATGCCGCCGACGCACATGATCGGTGCCATCACCACGATGGTGAACCCCATGACGATCACCAGCTGCACCTGCTGAACGTCGTTGGTGTTGCGGGTGATCAGCGACGGCGCTCCGAACTGGCCGACCTCACGGGCGGAGAACGTGCCGACGCGATGCAGGATGGCACCGCGCAGGTCGCGTCCGACACCCATGGCCGCGCGCGCACCGATGAACACCGCGGCCACCGAGCTGATGATCTGCACTGCCGAGACCAGCAACATGACTCCGCCGGCCGAGAGGATGTAGCCGGTGTCGCCGGTGGTGACGCCCTTGTCGATGATGTCGGCGTTGAGACTGGGCAGGAACAGGGCCGCCAGCGTGGCGACCAGTTGCAGCAGAATCAACGCGACGATCGGCATCTTGTACGGAGCCAGATACGTGCGCAGCAGGGGGATCAGCATGATGACCGAAGATTACTCGTACACATGGATAACAGTCTCTCCGTTCGAGTATTACGGGTAATCTTCGGCCTCAGCCGCGACGCAAGTACTACGCGCTCTTCTCCGGGGCCGTCTTCAGCTTGGCACCTTCGATGTCGACGTTGGGCAGGATCTTGTCCAGCCACTTCGGCAGCCACCAGGCCTTGTCGCCCATCAGCGCCATCACCGACGGGATCAGCACCATGCGCACGACGAAGGCGTCGAAGAACACGGCTGCGGCGAGCGCGAATCCGATGGACTTGATGAACGAGTCCGGCTCGGCGATGAAGGCGGCGAACACCGAAATCATGATGACTGCAGCCGAGGTGACCACGCGTGCGCCGTACTTGAAGCCGTTGACGACGGCGTCCTTGGCGGCGGCTCCGTGGACGAACTCCTCACGCATCCGCGAGACGAGGAACACCTGGTAGTCCATCGCCAGGCCGAACACCACACCGATGAGGAAGATCGGCATGAAGCTGACGATCGGCTGCGGGTTGGAGATCAGGCCGAGCCCGCCCTCTTGGAAGATGAACACCGTGGCACCGAACGTCGCGAGCACGCTGAGCAGGAAGCCGAGTGTCGCGGTCAGCGGCACCAGGATCGAGCGGAACACGAGCATCAGCAGCACGAACGCCAGGCCGACCACCACTGCCAGGTACGGGATCAACGCGTCCTGCAGTCGTTCGGAGACGTCGAGTTCGAGCGCCGTCTGGCCGGTGACGCCGTACGAGACGCCGTCGCTGGCCTGCACGCCCGGTTCGGCGTTGCGGATGTTGGCCACCAGGTCCTTGGTCTGCTCGCTGTTGGGCGAGGAAGACGGGGTGACGAGGATCTGAGCGGTGTCACCGGCCGGGTTGACGGCGATGATCTGCGCGTTGGTGACGTCGGACTGACCGGTGATGGTCTCGACGACCTTGCCGAACGAGGCAGTCCGGTCGGCCTCGGCAACGCCGGATGCGTCGGCGATGACCAGCAACGGTCCGTTGCGTCCCGGCCCGAAGCCCTCGTCGACGATGTCGTAGGCCTGACGTGCGGGCGTCGACGGGTCGGCGGTGGCGGTGGACGGCAGTGCCAACGACAGTCCTGTGGTCGGGCCTGCGATGACGCCGAGGAGAACGATGCCGCCGATGAGACCCAGCGCGGGCCTCTTGACCAGGAACCGCGCCCAACGCAGTCCGTTGGTGGCCTTGGCGTTCGGGTCCTCGGGATCGGTGGTGTTGACGAACTTGACCTTGCCCGCGAAGGCCTTGCCCTTGTAGAGACCGAGCATGGCCGGCAGGAACGTCAGTGCGATCAGGACCGCGATGAACACCGCGAAACCGGCAGCCGCACCCATCTGGGACAGGAACGGAATGCCGACGACGCGCAGCGCGACGAGGGCGATGAGCACGGTCGCGCCGGCGAACACGACGGCCGAGCCTGCGGTTCCCACGGACCGCCCGACGGCTTCCTCGCGGTCGTCGGTGAGCGTCAACTCGTGTCGATAGCGGGCGAGGATGAACAGCGAGTAGTCGATGGCGACGGCCAAGCCGATCATGATGGCGAGAACCGGTGTGAACGACGACAGGTCGGCGAAACCGGACGCCGTGGTGATCGCCAGACTCGAGATGCCGATGCCGACGATGGCCGTGATGAGCGGCAGGCTGGCGGCCGCGGCGGAGCCGAACATGATGAGCAGCACCACGGCGGCGACTGCGAGACCGACGAGTTCGGACGTTCCACCGGGCGAGACGTTCTCCTGCGCGACGGTACCGCCGAGCAGAACCGTCAGGCCGGCGTCACGGGCGGGCTGCGCGGCCTCGTCGAGCTGGGTGCGGATCTCATCGGTGACGTCGGCGAGTTCGACGTTGATCGGCACGGTGACCGTGCCGACGTTGCCGTTGGGGCTCAGCGGAGACGTGGCAGCGGCGTCGGCGGCCACCTGATCGGCCGGGGTGCCTGCTTCCGTTGCCGCTTCGGTGTACCGCTCGATGATCGACTGGTTGGCCGCGACCGGGTTGGCCAGTGCCGGAGCGCCTTCCGCAGGCTTGGCCGCGTCGATCTTCTCGATTTCGGCGATGCTGGCATCGATGGCCGAGGTGTACTGCGGGGTGTCCAGCGTCTGCCCGTCGGGTGCCTGGAACACGTACTCGGCACTGACCGCGGTGAGCGGATCCTCGGCGTTGCCGAAGCGCTCCTCCTGCAGGTCCAGTGCGGCCTGGGCGGGCGTTCCCGGGATGGAGAACGAGTTGACCGTCGGGCCGGACAGCGTCGCTGCGCCCACCCCGGCGAGAACCAGAATCGCCAGCCACAGTCCGAGGACCATGCCCTTGCGTCGGTACGCGAATCTTCCGATTCGGTAGAGATAGGTGGCCACTGTCAAGCTCCTCGGTTGTGTTCGGACGAGTGGGGGTGGGGTTCGGGAGTGGAGCCTGCGGAACGACCCTTGGGCTCGGGTAGGCCCGCGCGGAGTTGGTCGAAGGCGTCCTCGATGAGCGCCCTCGGCGTCGATGCGCCTGCGGAGTCGGTGACCCAGATGTTCAGTGCTGCAGTGACGGCACCACCGACGGCCATCTGGAGCAGGTTGGGGTAGAGATCGGTGTCGATATCGGTGCCGGTTCGCTCGGCGATGGCTTCGCCGAGCTTGCGGGTCAGCGATTGGTGCATCTCGAGCTTGCGGGCCATCAGGGCGGGGTTGGCTTCGATCAGCCGCGCTGCCGCAAAAGTGTCGTCCAGATCCCGGCCGGGGTCCGCGACGAGGTCGATTGCGATGTGCCGCAACGAGTCCCAGATCGGTTCGGTCGCCGGCCTGGCGCGCAGGAGCTCGAACCATTCGAGGGCAGACACCTCGATGTGATGGAGAACTGCTTCTTCTTTGTTGGAGAAGTAGTTGTGGAACGTACGGGTGGAGACTCCCGCTTCGTGCGCGATGGCGTCGGCGGTGACCGCGTCGATGCCGTGCTCCTTGCCCAGACGCACGGCGGCCATGCCGAGTGCGTCGCGGGTTGCGGCCTTCTTCAGATCACGAAGGCCCGTCGGAGAAGTCACGACTACCAACCTACGGAACTTGCACTGTTCTGCAAGTTTGCAGTGATGTGCAATTTTGTCGATCGCGCCACACCGAAGATCGGATGTGACTCACATCATCGACGAGCCCATGCGGTCGGCTCGCTGATGAGTTCCCCCACGAAGTCCGGCAAGTCGTTCTCGACGATGTCCGCCAGCGAGACCGCCTCGAGCACCGCCCGCAGATTGGCGCGTACGGCGAGCCACACGCGGGTGAGCGGCTCGGCCGGACCGGAGTACTCCGCATCCTCGGGCCGCAGACCGCGCACCGACGCCAGCGGTCCCTCCACGGCCCTCATCACGTCGGCAACAGAAATGTCCGACGCCTCCCGCGCCAGCCAGTAGCCGCCGTCGGGTCCCCGTCTACTGCACACCAGATCTGCTCGACGCAGATCGGAGAGCACCGATTCGAGAAACTTGTGCGGAATTCCCTGCGCCAGGGCCAGCGCCTCGGCCTTCGCGGGCCGCTGCCCGCCGACCGCCGCGAGTTCGACGAGCGTCCGAACTGCGTAGTCCGCCTTGGCCGTGATGTGCACGCTCAATTCCTACCATTGCAATAGGGAATTAGCGAGCAGTTGCCGGAATGCCCCGACGCGTCAGGAACCGTCCGGTATCGCCACGACCACCTCGTTGCGACGCAGCGGCGGCAAGGTCCACGGAGGATCGTAGAACCAGGTCATCGGCTCACCGAGCATCTCGATGCCGTGTGCACGCAGCGCTTCGGTCAACGCGGCCATCTGCGGTTCGACGTCGTCCCGGCTGCGGCCACCGCTGAAACGCAGCACGGCCACCGTCTCCGCTGGGACCTCCACCAATGTCACCCGGTCGTCGTCGGGCGTGGGCAGCGTGTCCATCGTCCACTCGGCCGGCATGAAGAACCGGACGACCCAGCCGTCGCTGCCGGGCGTGCTCGACACGGGGGCAGTCATCGCGATCTTCTTCGAGCCTGCGGGCGACTGACTGACGGGAGCGGTCATGGCAACCCTCTGCTTGCCCCCGTTTCCACCGAATATGTACCCGGCGAGCCGACGGAAACCTTCCTGGCGTGCCTCGTCCTCATCGGCGTCGACCGTGGTCTGCGCCGCGATGCGTGGTGAGTAACGACGGATCTCCACCGCATCGGTCAGTCGACGGCTCGTGTGCGGCGGTTCCTCGGTACCGACCCGAATGCCGACGACACTCAACACGGACTCGCCCACCTGCCCGACCGTGGACGCGATCTTCTGCAACATGTCCGACTCCGCTCCCTCGACCGATGCGTGCGCCCTCCACGGTACGAGCCGTAGGAAAGTAGGGCAGGCAGCGTTACACTCAACCTCTCACTGTCACGCGGGAGGTTCGATGAGCGACTGGATCGGTTCGGCGTGGAATGCACTGCCCGAACCGCTGCGCGACCCCGTCGCGCTGGCCATTCCCGCGTTCGCGCTGCTGCTGGCCATCGAGTGGATTGCCGCCGCGAAGCTAGAAGACGGGTCTCGCGGCAGCTACTCCGCCAGGGATGCGCGCGCCAGCCTGAGCATGGGCCTGGTGTCGATCGCGACCACCACGGCATGGAAGGCGCTCGCCCTCGTCGGCTACACCGCCATCTACGTCTACGTTGCGCCGTGGCATCTCCCGGCCGACGCCTGGTACACGTGGGTGATCCTGATCCTGGGCGTCGACCTGCTGTTCTACGGCTATCACCGCATCGCGCATCGGACCCGACTGATCTGGGCGACGCATCAGGCTCATCATTCGAGCGAGTACTTCAACTTCGCGGCGGCGCTGCGACAGAAATGGAACAACAGCGGCGAGGTCATCATGTGGCTACCGCTCCCACTGCTGGGAATGCCGCCGTGGATGGTGTTCGTCGGCTTCTCGATCAACCTCGTCTATCAATTCTGGGTCCACACAGAGCGCATCGACCGGTTGCCGCGGCCGTTCGAGTTCGTCTTCAACACGCCCTCGCACCATCGCGTCCATCACGGCCGCGATCCTCAGTATCTCGACAAGAACTACGGCGGCATCCTCATCGTCTGGGACCGACTGTTCGGCACCTACGCCGAGGAAGTCGAGCGCCCAAACTACGGCCTCACCAAGCCAGTGGACACGTTCAACATCTGGACCCTCCAGACACACGAATACCGCAACATCGCACGGGATGTCGCGGCATCGCGGTCATGGAAGGAACGCGTCGGATATCTCGTCGGGCCGCCGGGATGGACGCCTGCGGCCGCGAGAGAACGCGCTACTGCTGACTCAGATTGATCAGGAAGTCGACGGTTCCCGAGCCCTCCACGGTGACGAAGCCGAGCGACGGCGGTTCGATGCCGTAATCGGCCCACGTGGTCGGAATTGCGCCCGACGCGATGAGCGTGTCACCGGACTGCAGCACCTCCATCTGCACCGAGACCGGACGCGTCTGGTCCTTGAGCGTCAATGTGCCCTCGGCGGTGACGGTTTGGGTGGTGCCGTCCTTGGGCAGGGAGGACAGGTCGATCGGCGAGTCGATGTCGAACGTCGCCGTCGGGTAGGCGGCGGTGTCGAAGATGTTGCCGCGGAACTGACTGTCCCGACGATCGCTGTCGGTGGTGATCGAGTTGGTCATCACGACCACCTGTCCCTCGGTCAGGGTGTCGTCGGCGATGACGACGTTGCCCGAGACCTCGGTCGTCGACCCGACCACAGTGACATCGGACCCGTTGAGCAGTTCGTCGACGGTATAGCCCGCGGCGGTGGCGTTGGCAGCGTCACCTGGGGTGACGATCCACCGTCCATCGATGCTCTCGGTACTGGCGGCCTGCGCGCCCGAGGTGGACACCGATGCTGCCGGTGCGTCGTCTTCCTGGAGCGACGCATAGATCTTGGGGCCGAAGTACAGCCCGAGCGCCGCCACGACGACAACAACCACTCCGACGATCCACCATTTCTTGGTCATGACTGCCGATGGTAGTTGCAGCTTCAAGCCTATGGGGAGTGAGCGACCTGGTAACTCCCTGAGAGTTTTGTCCGTTTACCCCGTGAACGCGTGTCGGTACCGCCAGGCACAATGGAACGCATGGATCCGGTGGACGCACTCCGAGAGATCGGGTACTGGCTCGAGCGCTCACGCTCGGACACCCACCGCGTCAAGGCCTACCGTCGGGCCGCCGATGTCGTCGAATCCCTCACGCCCGCACAGCGATCCGAGCACGAGAAGGCCGACAGCTGGTCCTCGCTGGCCGGTATCGGAGCCAAGACCTCGCTGATCATTCGCCAGGCTCTCAACCAGGACGTCCCGGACTACCTCCGCGAACAACGAGACGCCGCAGAACCGATCGGCGACAACGAACTTCGCAGCGCATTGAAGGGCGATCTGCACACCCATTCCAATTGGTCCGACGGCGGCAGCCCCATCGAGGAAATGATGCGCACCGCCGCGCGGCTCGGCCACGAATACTGCGCTCTCACCGACCATTCCCCGCGCCTCAAGGTCGCCAACGGCCTCACCGCCGAGCGCCTGCGCGCACAGCTCGACGTCATCGCCGAGCTGAACGAGCGGCTCGCACCGTTCCGAATCCTCACCGGAATCGAAGTGGACATTCTCGACGACGGATCACTCGACCAGGACGAAGGCCTGCTCGCCGAGCTGGACGTGGTCGTGGCGAGCGTGCATTCCAACTTGCGTGCCGACTCCAAGACCATGACCAAGCGCATGGTCACCGCCATCACCAACCCGCATGTCGACGTGCTCGGTCACTGCACCGGACGGCTCGTCGAGGGTGGCCGCGGCACCAGGCCCGAATCGACGTTCGACGCTCCCGTGGTGTTCGAGGGCTGCCGCCAGTTCGGCACCGCGGTGGAGATCAACGCCAGGCCCGAGCGCCAGGATCCTCCGGAGCGATTGATCGACATCGCCCTCGAGCGCGACTGCCTGTTCTCCATCGACACCGACGCGCACGCACCCGGACAGCTCGACTGGCAGGGCTACGGCTGCATCCGTGCCGAAGCGCGTGGCGTCCCCGCCGAGCGTGTGATCAACACCTGGCCGCTCGCGGAACTGCTCGACTGGACGGCGCAGCGCGCGTGAATCGTCGCCATTTTCTCTCCGGCCTGCTGACGGTCGCGTTGGTCGGCTGCAGTTCGGTCGACACCGACTCTTCACCGAGCACCGCCGAAACGTATTCGGCTGCGCTGCAACCGGTATCGGGCCCGGCGGGAGATCCCGTCCGACTGAAGTACGGATACGAACAGGACAACATCGGCGACCTGTACCTACCCGACAACAACGCCACCTCACTGCCGGTGGTGGTGATGATTCACGGCGGCGGGTGGCAGGAAGACCTCGACCTGTCGTACTTCCAACAGATGTCGACGGCCATCGCCGACGAGGGCATCGCCGTGTGGAACGTCGAATACCGACGTGGCCCGAACAACTGGGCCAACACCCTCTCCGACGTCGACGACGCCACCGAGGCACTGGCAACCGTCGTACAGGACGCAGCCGACGGGCGACTCGATCTCGATCGCGTCCACGTCGCCGGACATTCGGCCGGTGGCCAACTCGCCGCTTGGGTGGCCGCTCGACACCTCATGCCCGTCGACGCGCCGGGGGCCGAACCGAAGATCAGACCCCGCAGCGCCACCATCATGGCCGGCGTCTTCGACATGAAGAGAGCGGCCGACATCGGCGGTGACAAATTTGTGCCCGCCTTCCTCGGCGGCATGCCCAACGAAGTGCCCGGGCGCTACGAGATCGCCTCGCCCATCGAATACCTCCCGCTCGACGTGCCGCTGACCGCACTGCACGGTGACGCCGACCAAACCGTCTCGGTGAATCAGAGCCGGGTCTACGTCGACGCTGCCGTGAAGGCGGGCAGCACCGACCCCGAGCTCGTCGTTCTGCCCGGAGCCGGACACGGAGCGTTCCTCGACCCGAAAGACCTCGCCTGGTCGACGGCGCTGAGCACCATCACCGGACGTGCGCAGACCCTGCTTTGACGTCGGTGGTTCTGCCGTAGGTGGTACACAGTTGCGATGAACGGAAAAATCGCGACCGGATTGCTCGGGCTGATCGTGGCCGTCTCGGTGGCCGGATGCGGCAACGATGCGTCGACCGAGGAAGCGTCGAGCACATCCGCCCCTGCTACGACCACGTCTGCTGTCGCCTCCACCACGGTCCCGACCAGCACCACGGTCGAATCACCTGCGCCTGCGCCCGCTCCTGCGCCTGTTTCCGAGGTACCGCCTGCTGCCGAGCCCGCAGCTCCGACCGACGCGACCTCCGGCGTCACCGGTGAAGCGCTCTACCAGCAGACCTGTACCCAGTTTCTGCCGTCCATCGATGCGCTGGAGCAGACCGGAATCTCCGATCGCGCCGCCTCCGTCGAGGGTCTGCGCACCGAAATGACCACCGCGCCCAGCTGGAACGACGTCCCGCCCGGCGATCAGAACGAAATTCTGCGGGGACTCGACGCCGCGGGGACGGGACAATGCTGAGCGTCTGAGTCGCGCGGGGTTCGGTTCTGCCCCGCTCCCCCTCCCGCGCCCCGCCCCGCCCCGCCCCGGTGAATCCCGCACCCACCCCCGTGATCCCGCAAACGCGCGCGCGTTCGCCAAGTGCGCGCGAAATAGACCCCGGATCGATAACGAATCCGAACGCGTCCGACGAATGCGCGCGCATCTGCGACGAACCCCGCCCCGGCGCACAAAAAACTCCCCACCCGACGGATCGGGTGGGGAGTTCTTGGCGGTGGCGGAGGGATTTGAACCCTCGGAGGGGGTGAACCCTCACACGCTTTCGAGGCGTGCTCCTTAGGCCGCTCGGACACGCCACCGCAGAAGACTGTACCGGAATGACGGCCTGAGGCTAAATCGCCTGCTCAGCGCGCAGATCTAGTTGCCGGTGAGCTTGTCCTTGATGTTCGAGGCTGCGTCCTTGACTTTCTCGGCACCGTCTTTGAATGCGGCCGAGGTCTGGTCGCCCTTGCCCTCTGCTTCGAGGTCCTTGTCTCCGGTGGCCGAACCTGCGGCTTCCTTGGCCTTGCCGCCGAGGTCTTCGGTCTTGTTCGAGATCTTGTCGCCGAGTCCCATGAGTGTCTCCTTCGCAAGTTCGGAGCGCAGCGTTGCGCTCTGCCCTCTACCCTCCACAAAATCGGACATGCAGGCCACCATGTGACGAGATCGTTATCTCTTACGGGCGAAGAATCGGGTCAACACTTCGGCGCATTCGGCTTCCAATACACCGCCGCGGACCTGTGGCCGATGGGTGAGTCGGCGATCGCGCACGACGTCCCAGAGCGAACCGACAGCACCGGTCTTCGGCTCCCATGCTCCGAACACCACCGCTCCGACGCGGGCGAGGACCAGCGCCCCGGCGCACATCGTGCAGGGTTCCAACGTGACGGCCAGGGTGCAGCCTTCGAGTCGCCAACCGTCACCGTGGACGGCCGCTGCTCGACGCAACGCGATCACTTCTGCATGTCCGGTGGGGTCGCCCGACGCCTCCCGCGCATTGCAGGCCCGGGCTATCTCACGTCCGGTGGCGTCGAACACGACGGCTCCGACGGGGACGTCGGCATCCGATGCCTCGGCCGCAGCAGACAGCGCTGCTCGGATCATGTCCGCGTCGGACATCGGCATCGGTTACCGCCGAAGCTTGTCCACCGCTGCGGCGAACTCGCTTTCGAAACCCAGTCGTTCGGCGATGGACTGCAGTTGCTCGTCCGGATAGTCGTCGGTCTCGGCGACGATGATGCCGAGCACGGCTTCGGGCAGTCCGAGGTCCGCCAGCAGGGCGAGGTCGCCTTCCTCGTAGGGCTCGATGTCGTCGAGTTCATCGGGGTCGACGTCGGGAATCTCGATGTTCAGCGCATCGAGCACGTCCGCGGCGATTTCGTAGTCCACTGCGGCGACCGCGTCGGACAGCAGGAGTCGGGTGCCGTTCGGTGCGGGACGCAGGATGACGAAGAATTCCTCGTCGACGTCGAGCAGCCCGAACACAGCTCCCGAGCTGCGAAGTTCACGCAGTTCGGTCTCTGCCGCCGACAGGCTGGTCAATGCGTCGTCGGACAGCGGCGTGACAGTCCACTTGCCTTCCTCTCGGACAACTGCAACGCCGAATCCCTCGAGGTCGTCGTACTCCGGTGCGGATGCGCGGTTGTTGTTCGCGCGCTGTGCGGCCATGCGCGCAACGGTAGTCCGGTAGGGGCCTGTATTCGAAGTCCACCTCCCGTCGACGTCACCCACCTGTGCCAATCTGATCCGGTGACTTCTTCCTCGGTGTGCGTTCTGGGTCTCGGATTGATCGGCGGGTCGATCCTGCGCGCGGCTCACGATGCGGGTCGTCCGGTGTGGGGATGGAACCGATCGGCCGACGCGATCGCCGGTGCCATCGCCGACGGCTACGACGTCGGCACCGACCTGACAGCCGCGCTGAGCAGGGCCGCAGCGCAGGATGCATTGATCGTCATCGCTGTTCCGATGCCTGCCGTCGACTCGGTTCTGGCGGCAATTGCCGAACATGCGCCCGCTGCTCCGATCACCGACGTGGTGAGCGTCAAGGCCGAGGTTGCCGCGGCCGTAGCGGCTCGCGGACTGCAGGCGCGCTACGTCGGTGGGCATCCGATGGCCGGCACCAACCAGTCGGGGTGGTCGGCCACCGATCCGACTCTCTTCACCGACGCGGTGTGGGTGGTGGCCACGGACCCGGGAGTCGACGCCGACGTGTGGGTGCGGGTGGCCCGGCTCGCCCTGGACTGCGGTTCGGTGGTGGTGCCGGCCGAGAGCGTCGAGCACGACCGCGCCGTCGCGAGAATCTCTCATCTACCCCACCTGCTGGCCGAGGCGCTGGCGATGGTCGGGGCGGCAGGCGGACCGCTGGCGTTGGGCCTGGCCGCCGGCTCGTTCCGAGACGGCACGCGGGTGGCGTCGTCGTCGCCGAATCTCGTCCGCGCAATGACCGAGGGTAACGCAGCCGCTCTGCGCACCGCACTCGACGAGGCGCTGGCCGCGCTCACCGCAGCGCGCGAGGAACTGGACGAGGGCTCGACGAAAACGCTGGTCGACGCCGGCAACATCGCGCGCCTGCAATACGAGCAGCATCAACGCTTCGAGATCACCGATATCACCCCGGGCGAACCGGGTTGGCGACAGAAGCTGCAGGACGCGGGTCGACGCGGTGGCGTCGTGCGTCAGATCCGTTCGGCCAGTCCCGGGTAATCGAGGACGAATCCGTCGGCGTCGACCGTGACGGACGAGGTGGAGACCGGGGAGATGACGTGGATGCCCTCGGAACCGCTGCTGTAGGTCAGCGTGGCCTCTTGAATGCTGAGGTCGAGCACGTTCACGTAGACCGTGGGCACCTCGAGGTCCTGGACCTGAGTGTGCAGACCGAATCGACGGATCGGCAGAGTGTTGAAGAAGGGGCTGAGCACCATGTCGACGTCGAGTGCGCCACTGTAGGTCGAGCGCTGATGGCTGGTGCTGTTCTCCACCATCCAGTAGCCCTCGTCGTCGCGGCTGACGGACGCCTGCCGGTCACCGGACGCGAGCGAGGTGCGCACCGAGAGCCGCTTGGTGACGCCGTATTCGTCGGTCACCAGGTCGTAGGACGCGCTGAAGGCGGGGTGATCGCTGCACGCAGCGCCGATGATGCGTCCGGCAGCCTTGATGCGATTGCCGGAGAGCTGTACTCGCACGGACTCCATGCGGGGAACATCGTGGGCTCGCCACGTCAGGATCGAGGGCCAGGTTTTCGCGTCGGTGGAATCGGACGCGGGGACGGAGGCATGCTCGGCACCCGATGCTTGAGTGATCACCCACCTACGGTAGGCGACGAGGCCCCCAGAAGATCAAGCGGACGTGCCTTTTCTCGCAGTTCATTAAGGTTGTGCCCGTGACGACAGAGAACACCGGCGGCGGTCAGTTCGATTTCGCGCATTCCGAACAGGCCGCGAAGAGTCGACAGGACAAGGCGACAGCCCTCGCGCGTTACGTGTGGGATCGCGGCATCACAGGTGCCGAGCTCCTCGACCTCACCGACGCCGTCCGCCGAAAGCTGGCCCGCGCTGCCGACCTACACCCACCGAGCACGATGGAGACGTGGACCATCGTGGCCGAATTGCTCGACCGTAAATCCGCATGGGCGGCCGAACACCCGGGCCACGACGGCGCGACGCCCCAGCACTCGGACGAGAAGATCATGTGGGTCAAGCCGCCGATCACTCCCTGGACCTAGACCAGCGAGTCCTCCCACGCCTCGTGCAGGTGTGCGAAGCGTCCCTCTCCCGCGATGAGGTCCTCGGGGGTTCCGTCCTCGACGATGTTTCCGTCGGCCATGACGAGTACCCGATCGGCGATCGCCACCGTCGACAGGCGGTGCGCGATGATCAGCGCAGTTCGCCCCTGCAGGATCGTCTCGAGCGCGCGCTGCACCAGCCGCTCGCTCGGAATGTCCAGACTCGACGTTGCCTCGTCCAGCACGATCACCGACGGCGCCGCGAGGAACACCCGTGCAAAGGCCACCAATTGCCTTTGGCCCGAGGACAATCGACCTCCACGCTTGCGCACGTCCGTGTCGATTCCCTCCGGTAGCGACGCGATGAACTCCGTCAGTCCGACGGCGTCGGCCGCTGCCCTTACCTCCGCATCGGTCGCGGTGGGGCGTCCGAGTCGGATGTTGTCTGCCACCGAACCGGAGAACAGGAACGACTCCTGTGTCACCATCACGACGTTGCGACGCAAGTCCTCGTCGCTGATCTCCCGCATGTCGATGCCGTCGAGTCGGACGGCTCCGGCCGTCGGATCGTAGAAGCGCGCCAACAGCTTTGCCAGTGTCGACTTGCCTGCTCCGGTGGCTCCGACCATCGCGACCACTTGTCCGGCGGGTACGTGCAGCGAGAATTCCGGCAGCACGACGCGTTCGGGGCCGTAGGCGAAGTGCACGTCGTCGAACGTGATGTCGCCCTTTGCCGTTCCGATCTGCACCGGGTTCTGCGGTGCTTTCACCGACGGCTCTTCCTCGAGCACACCGGAGATCTTCTCCAGCGCAGCGGCGGCGGACTGGTAGGCGTTGAAGACCATCGCCAACTCGTCGAGCGGTCCGTAGAACCGGCGCAGATACAGCACGTAGGCGGCGAGCACACCGATGTCCATGTGGCCGTTGATCACTCGCCAGCTACCGAACACCAGAATGATGGCGAGCGTGACGTTGCCGATCCAGCGCACGATGCCGGTGTAGCTCGCCATGCCGCGCAGCGCTGCGGTGGTGGCGTCCCGGTACTCCGAGTCCTCGGTACTGAGAATGGCGTCGTTGCGGCCCTCGCGTCGGAACACCTGCACCGCGCGGATGCCGCCCATCGACTCCACGAAATGGACCACCACGCGCGCGATCGCCACCCGTGTTCGACGGTAGCCCTGGCGTTGTCGGCGCTGTGACCAGCGGGTGACGAGGACCAGCGGAACGAAGCCGGCCAGCACGATCATCGCCATAGGAACGTCGAGGTACACCAGGATGATCGCGATCGACACCATCGACAGGATCGCCGTCAAGGCATCGTTGAGCGCGCTCTCGAGCAGTGTCTGCAGAGATTCGACATCGCTGGTCAGTCGCGAGATCAGCCGTCCCGAGGTGTACTTCTCGTGGAACGACAGACTCAGCTTCTGGGCATGGTCGAACACCCGTCCGCGCAGGTCGTACAGGATGTTCTGACTCAGCCGACCGGAGACGGTGAGAAACGCGTAGGTGGTGAGCATGCCGAGCAGACCGAAGCCGGTGTACCCGCCGACCGCCCACAGCAGCGGACCCCAATCGCCCTGTCCCGCAGCGCCGACGCCGTTGTCCAGCGCGTAGGCTATGAACAGCGGACCGGCGACGTAGGTGATGTTGTCGACCAGAATGATCAGGAACGACAGCAGGGCCTGCTTCTTGTACGGGCGCACCAACGAGACGAGCAACCGGCGAGAACGCCCGGCCAGCACCAGGTTTCCGGTCGCGTCGACCTCCGATTCCTCACCGCCGACGCCGCGCCAATCCGCAGCTGCAGTTTGCTCAGCCATGAATCGACCCCATCACCTCGCGGTACCGTGGCGACGACGCCAGCAGTCCCTCGTGTGTTCCCTGCTCCACAATTCTTCCGTTCTCGAGATAGAGCACGCGGTCGGCCAATGCAGCGGTCGACGGCCGGTGTGCCACCAGCACCGTTGTCGAATGCGCCAACACGCGTCGCAGTTCCTTCTGCACTTTCGCTTCGGTGTCCACGTCGAGCGCGGACAACGGGTCGTCGAGGACCAGCACTCGCGGCTTGCCGAGCACTGCCCGCGCCAGAGCGAGCCGCTGCCGTTGACCACCGGACAGACTCATGCCTTGCTCACCGATGCGAGTGGCCAACCCCCACGGCAGTTGCTCGACGAAATCCGTTGCGTGCGCGATCTCCAACGCCTCCGCAATCTCCGCGTCGGACGCCCCAGGAGAACCGAGTGCGATGTTCTCGCGCGCACTGGCCGAGAACAGCACCGGATCCTCGAAGGCCACCGACACGATGGAACGCAGGTCCGACAACCGCATCGAGGCCACGTCGATACCGTCGATCGTGATGGTGCCCTCGGTGGCGTCGAACAGTCGGGGCACGAGGTTCGTCAGCGCAGTCTTTCCGCTACCGGTGTTGCCGACCAGCGCGACGGTCTCCCCCGGCTCGACGACGAAGCTGACGTCGGTCAGAAGCGCCGAGGACGCGTCGGGAAAGGTGAATCCGACGCGATCGAATTGCACTCGGCCACGGATCTTTTCGGGTAGATCGACGGGATTGACCGGATCGGTCACGGTTTCAAAAGTGTCCATGATCTCCCAGTACCGATCCGCTGCCGTGCGCGCGTTGTTCAGCTCGGCCAGCAGGTACCCGAACGATTCGATAGGCCACAGCAAGAAGGTGACGATCGCAATGGCGGCGACGAGCGTGCCGACCGTCATCGTGCCCTGCACGATCGAGTACGTCCCCACCGCCAGGATTGCGCCGATGGTGATGGGCTGCAATCCGACGATCACCGCCCAGATGATCGCCAGGTAGCGCACCTTCTTCAGTTCGGTGCCGCGCAACGTACGAGCCTGACGGAGAAACTGCTTGCCCAAGTGCGCACTTCGACCGAATGCCTTGAGGACGCGAATACCCTGGATGGACTCCTCGACCGTCGTCGTGACATCGCCGGCCTGATCCTGAGCGTCACGGGCCACGACGCGGTACAGCGTCTCGAACTTGGTGCAGGCGATCACCAGCGGCACCGACGTCACCAGCATGATCAGCCCCAATTGCCAGGACTGGACAAGCAGTACGCCGATACCCACGACGAGTGTCACCGCGTTGATGATGATGAACGGGCCGATGAAGGCCATGAACCGACGCAGCGAACCGAGGTCTGCGATGGCACGAGAGAGCAGCTGACCCGATTCCCAGCTCTCGTGAGCCGAGACCGACAGTCGCTGAAGCTTGTCGAATACCGTTGCTCGAGCGGATATCTCGAATTGGCTCGACGGCCGCGAGACCAGGTAGCGACGAACCCAGATGCCGAGTGCATCGATGGTGCCGATCAGCAGGACGAAAGCGGCGGGCCACCAGACTGCCGAGAAATTGCGGTCGGTGATGGGGCCGTCGATGACACGCTGCATCACCAGCGGAATCACCAGACCGGTCATAGTCGCGATCAGCGAGACCACGATCGAGGCGATGTAGAACCACTTGTACGGCAGCAGAAACGGCGCGAAACGGCGCAGTGAACTGGTCGTCCGCACTGGGTTCGGGTATGGCTGATCGACCGTTCCGGTTTCGGGATCGAGCACACCCGTAGACACAGTTCTTCTCCTTATTGCTGTGCTCGAATGATTTCATTGCACAGGCTCAGTTTCCAACCGATTTTTGGGCCAGCGCATTCCAGTGTGAAACCTCGAGCAAGGTCGAGGTCAAGTTCAAGAGCCCTCGAGTAACGTAGGACCGTCGGGCGAGGGAAGGGCACACGTGAGCGCACGGTCGATGGTCGGGTTGTTCGCGGGGATCGGCGGGCTCGAGCTGGGTTTGGCCGAGGCGGGCTGGTCGACGCAGTTGCTGTGCGAGATCGATCCCGGAGCCGGGGCCGTCCTTCGAGCGCGTATGCCCGAGACACCGCTGCACACGGACGTCACCACTCTCCGCAGCCTGCCCGGCGACACCGAACTGGTGGCAGCGGGCTTTCCTTGTCAGGACCTGTCCCAGGCCGGACGCACTGCGGGCATCACCGGTGCCCGCTCCGGCTTGGTGGACGAGGTGTTTCGGCTCGTCACGCGGCGGCGGGGCCCGCGCTGGCTGCTGATGGAGAACGTGCCATTCATGCTGCAGCTCAGCCGCGGGGCTGCCATGCGACACATCACCGACGCGCTCGAGGACCTCGGCTACATGTGGGCCTACCGCGTCGTCGATGCCAGAGCGTTCGGATTGCCGCAGCGTCGCCAGCGGGTGGTGATGCTGGCCTCACGCACCGACGATCCGCGCGAGGTGCTGTTCTCCCAGGACGCCGGACCGTTGCCCGACGGCGATCCGAGCACCCAACCATGCGGCTTCTATTGGACCGAGGGCATTCGCGGTCTGGGCTGGGCGGTCAATGCGGTCCCGACGCTCAAGGGTGGATCGTCCCTGGGCATCGCCAGTCCCCCGGCGGTTCGTCTGCCGTCCGGGGAGATCGTCACGCCCGGCATCATCGGTGCCGAACGTCTGCAGGGATTCGATCCCGACTGGACGCTGCCCGCCGTCCAGCAACCCGGCGTGCGCAGCGGACATCGCTGGAAGCTCGTCGGCAATGCTGTCAGTGTGCGGATGGCGTCATGGGCCGCGCGTGCACTCGACGATCCGAAGCCGTACGACGCGTCGAACGATCTAGCTCTACTTCCCGGCCAGGCCTGGCCGACCGCCGCCTGGGGACGCGATCGAACGTCGTTCAAGGTCGCCGTGTCGACCATGCCGGTGCACGAACCCTACGAGGACCTCATCGACTTTCTGGACGACTCCAAGCTGCTGTCGGCGCGGGCCACCGCGGGATTCCTCAAGCGCGCCCGGGCCGGCAACCTGCGCTTCGCCGACGGTTTCCTCGACGATCTCGACGCCCACCTCGAACGCATGGGCGGGTACGCCGAGCGGGTTCCGGTGTGAGCGCAGACCGTCCCGTCACCGACGCGAAAACCAGTGCGCGACTGAGCAAGCAGAAACGACGCGACACCAAGCCCGAGGTGGCGCTGCGGCGAGCACTGCACCGGCGAGGCCTGCGATATTTCGTCGATCGCGCACCGTTGAAGGGCATGAGGCGTCGAGCAGATCTGGTGTTCCCCAGGCGCAAGGTCGCGGTCTACGTCGACGGCTGCTTCTGGCACAGCTGCCCGATTCACGCGACCGCGCCCCGCAACAACGCCCAGTGGTGGGCCGACAAACTGGCCGCCAACGTCGCCCGTGATCGCGACACCGACGAGAAGCTGCTCGCGGAGGGCTGGCGTGTGGTGCGGATCTGGGAACACGAGGATCCCACCGTCGCCGCCGACCGAGTTGAAGACGAATTATCAGGAGACTGAAACCATCTCGAGCCCCCGCGCGTCCAACCCCATGATCGGTCGAATCGAGTTCGGGGGAAAACGGTGCGTAGAAATTTGTTGCTCGCGGCGGTGGCGCTGGCGATGTCCGTATCGACGAGCGGATGCGCGGCGGTGTTGCTCGGCAACGCTTTTCCCGCAGGCAGTTCGTCGCCGCAGAGCCGGTACGGGTTCGAGATGTCGGAGGCAGACCGATATCTGGCCGATTCGGCAGAATTCGTGCGCAGTCTCGATCCTTGCGGCTTTCTCACCCAGGACGATCTCGCCGCCCTCGGCACAGTGGTGCAGCTGCGGCCCGAAGGCGAATTGAGCACGTGCTCGGCCAGCCTGAATCCCGCGGGGTCGAGCGCCACCGACTCCATCTCTGTCGATCTGAACGGATATCGGCCGAGTTCCGACGACAAGGGCACCGAGCAGATCACGATCGGTGGCGAACAGGTGTATCGCGAGAACGCGTCGCACGGGTCGTGCCGCATCAGCTTCCCGCTCCGCGACGAGTTCGACGGTGCCACCGCGGGGGCCATGGACGGCTACCTCACCGAGTCCGGTCGTAGTTTCGCCGCCATCGAGGTGTTCCGCAGTGTGGGGGACGCGTGCCCCGCAGCGATATCCGTCACCGAGACAGCGCTCGCGCTGCTGGACGACCCACCACTGCGTGCCGATTCCAAGTACAACCTTCCGCTTGCCATGAAAGACCCGTGCGCGGTCCTGGAACACTTGCCCGCAACCTGGACGGTGGACCGCTGGAACCCTGCGTCCGATCCGTACCGTTGCCATTTCACGGCGTCCTCGGCAACATTCGAGGACAACTTGGCGATGCTCGACGTCTCGCTCGGCTACGTCGACGGCGACCTGCGTTCGACGGACCGCGAGCCCATCCAGCAAGGCGGCTACACCGTCGAAACACGCGGTTCCGACTCGGCGTGCTTCGCCGACATCGTGCTGGGCAACCCCGTGCTCAGCATGCCCGAGGAGGACAACACTGCCGCGCGCTATGCCCGCACGGTTCCCACCCTGACCGTCCTGGCCGACCACTGCGACTCCGCGGTCGCCCTGGCGGTGGCAACCGCCGATGTACTGACTGGCTAGCCTTGGTCGGTGCGTTCGAGAACCGAAGGCGTGAATATCCGCCGTGTCGTAGGGGCAATCTGCTTGATCCTCGCCGGACTGCTGTATTCGGCGTGGGTGGCCGAATTCTTCCTCGATACCGGACTCGACCCCACCACATCCTTCCTCAGCGAACTCGACGCCCGCGATCAGCCGTACCGCGAATTCTTCTCCACCGCAGACGTCGTCACGGGTTCGCTGATGATTCTCGCCGCGGTCCTCGGCTTCCTGGCAACCCCGCGTCGACGGCTCCTCGTCACCGGCTGGGTGGCGTCGGGCATCTTCGGTGTCGCGACCATCGCCGACGCGAAACTCCCCCTCGAGTGTGTCGCGGCCGACGATCCGAGTTGCCCGATCGAACCCAGCGGGCTCTTCCCGCAACTCCATCATCTTCATGCTCTGACCAGCACCGTCGCGGTGTTCGCCATCTTCACGGTCATGGTCGCGTTCACGCTCGCTGCGTTTCGGTACGAGGTCTATCCCCTGCTTCGGACGCTCGGTGTCGCGGTGCTGGCAGTCACGACCCTGGCGACGGCATGGCTGTTGATCGCCGACAATCTGCCCGGTCAGTACGGTCTCGGCATCGCGCAACGGATTCAAGTGGGCGGCATGTCGGCGTATCTGGTGGTGCTGGGCTGTGCGCTTAGACTCGGCGTATGTCCTTCACCGCGACCGAACTGAACGGATCCAAGGTCGAGCAGTACCAGCAGCTCACCGAGCAGGCCCGCGGCCTGGTCTTCGAAGAACCGAATTTGATCGCGAACGCCGCCAATCTCTCCGCGTTGGTCTATCACGCTCTGCCCGAGGTCAATTGGGTCGGTTTCTACCTGTACGACGGCACCGAACTGGTGGTCGGGCCGTTTCAGGGTCAGCCTGCCTGCGTGCGCATCGCCCTGAGCAAGGGTGTCTGCGGAGCGGCAGCAACTACCCGTGAGACACAGCGCGTCGCGGACGTCCATGCCTTCCCGGGCCACATCGCGTGCGATGCCAACACTCGCTCCGAGGTCGTCGTACCGCTGTACCAGGGCGAGACCCTGATCGGTGTGTTCGATCTGGACAGCCCTGTCCCCGACCGCTTCGACGCCGACGATCAGGCCGGCCTCGAAGCGATCGCGGCGGTTTTTCTCAACTCTCTGGGGTAGAACCAGCTGCCGCCTCGAAGAACCAGGCCATGACCAGCGCACCGGGGTCGACGACGCCGCGTGCGGCCTCACCGACGTAGCTGGCGCGGCCGCGGTTGGCAGTGATGTCGTTCGTCGATTCGGCTCCGGATTTCGCCGCGTCGGCAGCGTCCTGCAGGGTGCCGCCGTCCTTCTCGAGCGCGTCGACGGCCGGGGCGATAGCGTCGACCATCGTCTTGTCGCCCACCCGGGCACCACCGAGTTCGGTGATGCTGTCGAGTCCTGCCCTGGCGGCCTGTCCGATAGCCGCGAGATCCGGCTCGGTTTCGAGCATCGTCCGGTAGAACTGGCGGAACCAGATGCCGAACAGCGCTCCGGACGTACCGCCTGCGTGGCCGAGGTAGGCCTCGCTCACCGCCTCGAATACCGTTGCTGCCGAGTAGCTTTCCTTCACAGCGTCCAGATCGAGCTGTTCGAGGGCGGCCACCATGTTGGTTCCGAAATCGCCGTCGCCTGCCTTGCGGTCCAGCTCGGTCAGGGCCGGTTCCTCGTCGAGTACCCGCTGCGCCCACGACCCGATCCACTCCGAGACGAACGCCGATCGGTCGCCGGTGTCGGACGGCGTGAAGGTCGGTCCGAATGCGCCGCGTTCGGCCACCGGTTTCGCGCCACGGCTCGATGCGTTGGGCCAGCCGGGTGCGTCGGTGGGTGCATCCCAGAGTTCGAGCATCTCGTCGTCTGCGCGGACCAGGGTGATCGAGGCTCCGCCCATGTTCAGCGCTGTGACGAAGCTCCCGACCAGCGAGCGGGAAATCTCGATCCCTTTGCCGTGGAGGTATTCCGAGAGTTCGCCGAACAGTAGATGCAGTTCGAGCGGATGCGTTGCCCCGAGCCCGTTGACGATCGCGATCACCGTTTCGCCCGAGTTCAATCCGAGCGAATCCACGATGGGCTCGGTCAGCTTCTCCACGATTTCCCGAGCGGGCAGCTGGGACACACGGTCGGTGCCGCGTTCTCCGTGGATGCCGATGCCGAGTTCGATCTCCTCCTTGGGCAATTCGAAGGACGGTTCGTCTGCTCCCGGCAAGGTGGGCGGGTTCAGCGCGACCGCCATGCTGCGTGCGTTCTCCGCGGTTCGACGCCCCAGCGAGACCACCGCCTGCAGGCTGTCGCCGCGTTCCGCTGCTGCGCCGCACACCTTTTCGACGACGATGGTTGCTGCGGTGCCGCGTCGACCTGGACCGTCCTCGCTCTCACTGGCCACGTCGTCGTCGACGAGAACGACGTCGGCCGCAATACCGTCTTCCTGCAACAGCTCTCGGGCGATCATGAAGTTCATCACGTCGCCGGTGTAGTTCTTCACGATGTGCAGCACTCCGCCGCCGGAGTCCACGGCCTTCGATGCTTCGTGTACCTGGAGAGCGTTGGGTGAGGTGAAGATCAGACCCGGGCACGCGCCGGTGAGCATGCCGCGTCCGATGAAGCCGGCGTGCAGCGGCTCGTGGCCCGATCCCCCACCGGACAGCAGGGCGACCTGACCGTCGGAGATGCGGTAGCGGCGGGTCAGAAATCCGGGATCGGCATGCCACGTGACGTCGTCGGTGGCGGCGACGAAACCGCGGAGGGCGTCGGCGACGAATGTTCGAGGGGAATTGGAGAACATGGCTCCACCCTAACCACCTGCGCCGCGTCCCTTCATCGGTTCTGCAGGACCGATACAGTCGGGGTATGAGTACCGAGACCTGGACGCTCGACGCATCGCACGGCGGACAGTTGGCTGTCCGGACGGATGTCACCGGAAAGGCATCCAAGATGGGGCATCGCCTCACGATTGCGGTGACCTCCTGGACCGCCACCGTCGAGTGGTCCGGGGACGCACCCACCGCGGTCACCCTGGACGCCGAGGTGGGATCGATCGATGTGATCGACGGCGAGGGTGGACTGACGCCCTTGATCGGACCGGAGAAGATAGTAGCGAAAGCCAACGCGCTCAAGAGCTTCGACGCCGGCCGATACCCGTCGATCACATTCCGATCGACCGACATCACCGCCGTCGACGCCGGATTTCGACTGACCGGCATGACGGAGATCCACGGCGTTTCGAGGGAGGTCACCGTGGATGTGAACGTCACCGACCTCGGAGATCGGTGGCATCTCGTTTCGGAAACTGTTGTGCGTCAATCGGATTACAAGATCACTCCGTATTCACAGATGTTCGGAGCCATGAAAGTAGTGGATGAGGTCACCGTGACGTTCGACGCCGAGTATCGCAAGCCCTGAGTCTTTCCAATTCGCCTGTCATGGTGGACACTACGGCGATGAGTCGAAATCGATGGATGTTCGGATCGTGCGTGTCGGCCGTAACGCTGGCTGTGGCGTTGACCGCGGGCTGCAGCAGTCCAGCGACCTCGTCTGCCGATGGACCTCCCGGAGTGAACGTCAACGGCGTCGGAGAAGTGCAAGGTGCGCCGGACACGTTGACGACCCAGATCGGCGTCCAGGCCACGGCCGAGGACGTCACCGCCGCCATCGAACAGGCGAACGCGGCCGTGAGTGACGTCACGGACGCGGTTGTCGCGGCCGGTGTCGCCCGCGAGGACATCCAGACTCAACAGGTGTCGATCGATCCGCAGTACTCCGGCGCACTGCCGGGCGGCACCTCCGCGATTTCCGGTTATCAGGCCACCAACACCCTGCAGGTGACGGTTCGCGACCTGTCGAAGGCATCTGCAGTCCTGGGCGACGCCACGTCGGCCGGCGGAAACGCGACCCGCATCTCCGGGGTCTCCTTCAAGATCGACGACGATTCCGAGCTGATCGCCGATGCCCGGTCCAGGGCGTTCGCCGACGCCCGCGATCGCGCCGAGCAGTACGCGTCACTCGCAGGCGGAGAACTCGGGGACGTTCTGTCGATCACGGAGTCGATCACCGGCCAGGAGCAGCCGAGGTCGTTCGGCGAGTCCGCCACTTCGTTCGACACGGCAGTGCCCATCGAGCCGGGACAACAGACCGTCAGCGTGTCCGTGTCGGTGAAGTGGGCGTTGAACTAGGTCCCGGCCGGCGGTGGCAGGCGGTAGTTCACCGGGGTTGCCGAGAAATCCAGAGGATTGCGGACGCCCTCGGCCGCTGCTCCCGGAACCTGGACTCGCGGTTCGAGCCCGAGCGACTCCGCGAAGGCGAAGGCCTCGTCGATCGAATTGACCGGCCCCGCGGGGACGTTGCGGGCCATCAGTTCTCGGAACCATTCGTCGGCTGTACGTGATCGCAAAGCCGAGTTCAGGATGTCGACCAACTGATCTCGATGTTCGACGCGAGCAGAGTTGGACGAGAAGCGCTCGTCTGCAGCCAGTTTCGGCATAGCCAGCACCTCCGCAAGCTCCGAGAATTGCCGGTCGTTGCCCACTGCCAACGCGAGCGGACGGTCTGCGGTCTCGAACACCTCGTACGGTACGAGCGATGGGTGCTTGTTGCCCATCGGCTGCGGTACGACGCCTGCCCCGAGATAAGCCGAGGACTGGTTGCTCAACGCGGACAATACCGACGCCATCAGTGAGGTATGCACCTGCTGACCCGCACCGGTGCTCGATCGATGATGCAGTGCCGCAAGGATTCCGCTGAGTGCGTGCAGTCCGGTGACGATGTCGACCATCGCCACTCCCACTTTGGTGGGCGTCGAGGAATCGGAGCCGGTGACGCTCATCAGACCGCCGACGGCCTGCACCACCAGATCGTATCCGGGCAGGGCGGAGCCTCCACCGGTGCCGAAGCCGGTGATCGAACAGTAGATCAGACCGGGATTTGTTCGAGCCAGATCCGAGTAGCCCAGTCCGAGCCGGTCCATTGCACCGGCTCGGAAGTTCTCGATCAGAATGTCTGCGCCCGAAACGATCTCCCGCGCCTCGGCTACGCCGCCCTCGGATTGCAGGTCGATGAACCTCGACGTCTTGTTGCGATTGACCGAGTTGAAATACGTTGCCGTACCGGCAGAGTCGTACGGTGGTCCCCACGATCGGGTGTCGTCACCGATCCCGGGCCTTTCGATCTTGATGACCTCGGCGCCCATGTCGCCGAGCATCATCGTCGCGTACGGGCCTGCGAGTACGCGAGAGAAATCCGCGACGACAAGTCCTGCGA